>NZ_LXQB01000034.1 GCF_004421185.1 Methylacidiphilum sp. Yel
AATATTTTTTTTGGATTTCAATTGTTCTTTTCTGTTCATACATAATTATACTACACATAGCTATAATTTATCGCCTTATATCCCCATGCCTGAAGGCAGGGGCATTACGGCGATGGATGGTAATAGACTTTTACTACTAAAAGCGCAATGGGTGTGGTGAGCCATAAAAGAACAAATTGACTGCCTTATTCTTCAACTAGCGCTCGAATGACTATTTCTACTCTGCGATTTTTTGCCTGTTCTTCAATTGATCCCCTTGGATTAACAATAGGATGACTTTTCCCATACCCAGTAGAATGAAAATTATACATTCCTGCTGGCAGATGAGCTTCTAACCATTGCTGGACAGCAAAGGCTCTTTGTTCGCTTAACTGTAAATTATACATATTATCACCGAATGTGTCCGTATGACCGCCGATTTCAACATCGGCCCGATGGTATTTTTTCAAGATTTCTAGCACTTGGAAAAGAAGTGGTTCCGCATCGGCTTTTATGTTAGCCGAATCGAAGTCAAAGAGGATATCGCTTGGCAAACGCAAAACTACTGGTTGAGGAATCCTTGGATCAAAATTAGCAGCCGCTTTGAACTGTGTTTGAATGTCATCCACCCCTGGTATTCCTTCCCCCCCGCTTGTCCCTGTGGGATGGGTCCCCGCTTGACCAGCTGCACTAGCTCCTGGAATTGGATCGTGTCCAAGACCTGAAGGTAGAATATTATTTGTATTTGGCACACCGAATGAGGAAGGTCCGATTATTAGATGAGAGATCATGGATTGAAGCTGAGATTTAGCATCCTCTTCATAGGGGCTTACGGCCGTAGGGGGTGTCGGAGATAACACCGCGACTTCAGGAGCTCCCCCAGGAACAACCGATGGCATTGGGATCCTAATCGGATTGGCTTGTGTGATGTCTTGAACTAAAGGATTAATAGCCTTGATCTGTTTCGGAGCTTCCAGAGCAGGAATGGGGGTAACCGATGGGCTTTTGGTTTCGGCTCTGGCTTGAAAAATGGAAGCTGGCAACTCAGCTCTTTTTAGATCTATCCTCCTAATGAATTTTTTTGCCGTATAAGGCAAAGAGAAATTTTTAATCCGCAAAGGACCAACTGTTAAAATTAGACCTAAATGCACGATAAGAGAAAGAAGAATAGCTAAGGTAACCGTTTTCCTATCTAAGATTAGGGAAATGGAATCGAATGGTTCTGTTTTCATTAGGCGTCCGGTTTGTACTTCGGGTATTTTTCTTTTAGTTTTTTTTCCCAAAAAGCGGCCTGATCATTATCTCCAGCTTTAGAAAAAGAAAAAGCAGCTTTTTGCATGGCTTTGGGGGTTATAGTATCGTCTTGATAAATCAAACTCAAAGTCGTGTAGGCTTTTGCTGCTTCCCGATAATTTTTTTGGGCCAAATAGTTATCCCCGATAAGCATCCTGGCTTTGGCATTATTTTCTCCTTCAGGTTCCTTTAACAATACCTCTTCTAAGTTTTTCTGTGCATCAACAAACTGCCCTAGAGCAATTTGTGTCTCAGCTAAGCCTAAAAGGACAGGCGAATTGGAAGCGTTTTGAGGATCTGCTTTTTGGAATTCAAGATAATAAGTATTAGCCTCTTTCCAATTCATTAGCTTGCGTTCTGTTTCAGCCAGCTGCCAAAGGCTTGAAATATAGTACTTATCTTTAGATTGAGCAGTTTGAATGACTTTTTTAAAATATAAAACGGCTAAATCGAGTTTCCCTTTTTGTAAAAGTCGAGAAGCTATCCAATAATAAAGTTCTGGTGGAATCGATTCAGCGCCTTTTTTATAATTATCTTCGTAAGATTGGACATAGGAGCAGACTTTCTCAACATCATCTTGGTGATAGGCAATCCAGGCAAGCATCAATGTAGCTGCCAAGTAGAGTTTTTCAGGTTCGGCTTCTCTAGCTAAAGAAAAATACTCAATGGCCGCTTCATACTGTTTATTATCATATTTTGATTGTCCGACAATCCACGCCGCAATCCCACGATAGGAAGAATGTGGATATTCGCTCAAAACTTTCTGCATAGTCTCCGCTGCCAAGCTATTTTCTTTTAGATCGTATGCTAAAATGCCGATTTGCTCAAGGCAACTTTGCCTTTCTGGATCATTTCTTTTAACGGCTCCAAGAGCTTCCTGCCAGTATTTCAATGCCTCCTTCTTTTCCCCAACTTTCTCGAGGACACTCGCCAGATGTATCTTCACATGAACCATTTCTCTCGATTTGGGGTATTCGGTTAAGAACTTTTTAAAAAGCTCGGCTGCCTCACTCCACTTTTCAAGACCATACAAAGAATTAGCGCGCCCAAGCAGAATAGCCTCTTTGGAGACTAAGCCCGAATGAGCTGATTCCAATTTTTCCCATATCGGAAGAGCCAAAGCAAATTTTCCGGTTCTGTTATAGTCTTCTGCTTCCAGATAAAGGAGAGGATAGATATAGGGAGAGGAGGGATATTGTGAGAAAAATTGCTGGGCATTTTTTTCCAACGAACCTTGCTCTAGATAATAATTAGCAACTATTTTTCTATATATAGCCAGATCAACCAACGAGGATTTGGGATAATTGGTAAGAAATACATCAATAATCGAAAGAGCTTTCGAATAGTCTTTAGTCTCTATATAGGCAGTTGATAAATCTAAGAGAATTTTTTCTTTCTGGTTTTCTATAAACCCTTCCTTATGTTTTTCATAAAATTGAATAGCTTCCTTATATCGGTTTTGAGATAAGTAAAATTCAAAAAGACCGCTGTTGGCTATTCTATTCCATTCCGTATAGGGAGGCCCTCCTGAAGCTTGGGTTAAATAATGCTCGGCTTCTTTTGCCTGTCCAGATTTCCAAGCGGCCCAACCACAGCGTGTCAAAGCTTTTGATTTTGTGTGAGGATCTTTACTTTCCTGTAAAACAATGGACCAAAATTCGAAAGCATTTCTCCAATCGAAAATAGATTCATAATAGGTTGCCAATACCGCAGCAGCCTCAACCCTTAGATCTGCGGATTTCTCAACCAATTCCCTGAGTCTACACACTCCTTTTTCTTCTTCACCTATTCGAAGTTGACACAATGCAAGAAGAAAACTAGCAGCATTAGCCGTCTGAGGATCGGCTTTTTCCACAGCTATTTTGAGCGCTCCAGCCGCCTGGGCAAATTGACCTAATTCTGATAATAACTTGCCTTCCCAAAAATAGGCTGTGGGTGCAAAAGCACTTGATGGATCGCTTTGAATAAGCAGTTGATAAATTTTAATTGCATCCTCTTTTCTTCCGATCAGCCGATAGCAATCAGCCATTGAATAAAGTGCTTCAGTTTTTTTCCCTGGAGATAATAACGGCAGTATTCTATAAAATATTTTTATTGCCTCTTCATACTCACCTTGCCTATAAAGAGCTATCGCTCTATCTAAATCAACATCTGCCGTAGGAATGATTTCCACACGCTGAGCCCCCCCTTTCTCAGTACGAGCCAAAAGCATTGCATTCGATATCCAAAAAAGAAAGAGGCTAACAAAGAGAGACAAGCTGATAAGAAGGGGTTTGTTCCAAGATCTTTTACTACATTTCATTCCTTTACATCTTCGGAACTTTTATAAAATTTTAACCATCTTTCTTTTATTGTGAAGAAGTCATATCGGGTCGGTTTGTCGCAAAGGCAATATTCCAGGCATTAACCGCTCGACAAACATCCAACACTTTGATTACTTCTTTGTAACTTGTTTCTTCATCAGCACGAATAATTATTGCTTGATCAGGATATTGCTGAATCACTCCTTTGATAATTTCTTCTAGTTCTTTAGCTGAGACAACCCTATGATTTAAATTGACTTGCCCATCTTTGGTAATATTAATGATTACTTCACCAGGTAACCTCTTGGGTAACTCTCCATTTTTAGCTTTGGGTATTTTCACTTCTAGATCAGCTTCATAGCGGGCTAAATTCCAAGTCAAAAGGAAGAAGGAAAGCAAAAACAAAATTACATCAATCATGGGTGCAAGCTGTAAGCCGATCTGTTCAACTCCTACTCTTTTTCTGAAATTCATACGTTAAGCTTCTCCTCTACCTTCCTTATGCTTCCTTATTTTCTTCACTCGATTCATCCACCTCATAAGATCCAGAAGCAAAAGCTTTGACTTCTGGTACCAGCTTGTTCTGGATTTTCTTGTTCAAAAGGTAAATTTCTTGAACCCATATGACTGACCGCTCTTCAAACACAGAGATTAGATATTGAACCCTTCCCCTAAAAAAAGAATAGAAAAACATGGCCGAAATGCCAACAATCAGTCCAATAGCAGTAGAGACAAGAGCTTGAGATACACCTCCAGCAAGCAGCAGTGTCCGCATTGGCGAAGGCTCGGCAGCAATCGAGCCAAAAGATCTTAATATCCCAATGACCGTTCCAAAAAGACCTAACATTGGAGCGATCACTCCTGCATCCAGTAAATAAAGTATTCTTTGGTTGAGTAATGAGGAAAATCCGCTTCCAAAAGCTTCAGCCACAGAAGTCACCGATTCAAGATCTGCATCTTTATGCTTTGATAAAAAATTCAATACTTCTTTTAAAAGACGGGCACAGCCTTCGGATCGGTTTTTTATTACTTCTGCAACTAAAAGCAGATCCTGTTTCTTAAGGGCATTTTCTATCCGCCTGTCAAGATCCTTTGTCCAAACAGCTGATAGGCGTATAGAAGCAAAATAGTAGAAAATTAAGGCAACAACCAAAAAAGAAATAAAAAAAAGAGGCAGTATAACCCAACCACCCGATTTTAGCAGATCCATAACAGTAACGGGTTTCGACGCTCCCTCTTCTGATAATACAGCTAAAAAAGGAAAAACAAAATCCAACAGATAGGTAATTTTCATAGATAACAACTATTTATACTCGCATAGGCTTTTAGATAATTAAAAAGAAATTCCAAGGAAAAGTCATGAATTCTTTCTTTTTTAGTTTATCAAATAAGATTCCTTTGGCAATCTTGATTGAATATTGAAAAAAGCTAGTTTTTTTTTATTGGCTTTTAAATAAATTGAAAATCAACGTGAAGTACAAATCTCTCTTACTTATTGGAGCCCCAGGTTCTGGAAAAGGAACCCAAGGAAAAATTTTAGGAACGATTCCTGGGTTCTTTCATTTTTCATCTGGAGAGCTTTTTCGGTCCGTGGACACAAATAGTGCTATCGGCAAAACGTTTTTGGAATATTCTTCAAAAGGACTCCTTGTCCCCGATGATATTACTATCCAGCTTTTTAACTCTTATATTGATCAAATGATAGCGGAAGGCAGATTTCGACCGAAAGTGGACTATTTGGTATTAGATGGCCTGCCAAGAAATGTTCGTCAATGGTATATTCTGTCGGAAAAAGTAGAAATTCTTTTTGTCTATCATCTCTACTGCTCAGACCGTAGTATCCTTGTTTCCAGACTGAAAGGTCGAGCTGTTCAGGATCACCGCGTAGACGATACAGAAGAAGTCATCAGAAAGCGTTTCGAGATCTATGAAAGGGAAACAAAACCCCTCCTGCATCTTTTTTCTCCGGCTCAACTTAAAGAAATCGACTGTTCTGCTCTACCCTACCAGGTTTTACGTCGGATCCTAGAACCCTTACCCTGACTTAATTGGGTATCTTTTTAGCTGGATTGATGGCTGGATGGGAGGTAAGCCGGCCTTTAAATTGTCTTTTACAAAACCAGACCATCCCTATCAAATCGATGGTAGCATGAATGGCCCTTTTCCATGAAATTACTTTGCTTTTGCCTGCTCTTCTTGGACGATGGTTTACGGGACATTCACCTACCCTATATCCCATTGCTTGGGCAAGAGCTGGGATAAACCTATGCATGCCATTCCATCCGGGAAGTCTTTTGGCTAATTCAGACCTCATCACTTTCAGCGAACAGCCTGTATCACGCGTGTTATCGCCTAAAAGGGAGGACCGAATTTTGTTGGCTATTTTCGAAGAGATTTTTCTAAACCAACTATCTTTTCTGTCGATCCTTAAACCGGTTATTAAATCTAATCCCTCCTCATTCAGCTTATAATATAATTTTTCCAGATCCTTTGGATCGTTTTGAAGGTCCGCATCCATAAAAGCTACATATCGACCGGAAGCTTGACTGATTCCAAAATACATAGCAGCACTCTGACCACTTCTTTCGGTTAAATCTAGCCAAATTATAGGAAATCTGGGTGTTGCCGCTGGACGCTCATAGCAATCCGTACTAGCATCGTTCACCATGATAATTTCGACATGAAGACCCAAAGCTGGAAGGCATTGGTCAAGCTCGGTCAGCAAAGCTGGAAGATTTTCCGCTTCATTATGAAATGGAATAATTACCGATAGATCTACCGGTTCCGCTCTCTCATTGGATGTCGTCATCATTTTCTATGGCCGCTCGTAGATCTTACCCATGATATCCATGGCTACAATTTTGCTTTCAAATATTAAAGGTAAAAACTGTTTTAAACGGAGTCTTTAGACTTTTCTATTACTTTTTCATAATATATTTTCAGTTTAATAAGTAGCCTTTCAAGTATTCTACCCCTAAGGTCTGGAGAAATATTTCCAGAAATGAGTATTTTATTTGTTTCATAGGTGTGCCGAAGAGCCCATAACCAAAAATCTAAGTCTATGTTTTGGGCTAGTTGCAAATTCTGCCCAAAAGCCCATTGATTCACCAGCTCCCCAGATTTTTTTTGGGGATATAAAAAATAGCCCTCTTCTTTCAAAATAAGCTTCAAATATTTTCCTTTACTTTGAACATCAAGCCAACCGATCTTCAATAAAACCAAACCAAGACAAGCCCAGAAAATCCTTTGGGCTAAAGCAAGGAGGATTCCCATTTCTGAACCTCCCTCTTGCATCAAAATTTGCAATTCCACCAGAGCCAAATCGAATTTTGCGGAAATTACAAGATCACAAAGTCTCCAGATAACTGTTTCTCTTTTCCCACAAAGCAAATTGGAGATCTCTTCAGGTTGAATCTTTCCCTTTTCTCCGAGGAAAAGAGATAACTTTTCAATTTCCATGTCAAGTAACGAACGCTGAGCTCTGGACTCCATTAATAGTTGTTGACCCAAACTTTGATCCGCCTCGATTCCTCTTTGTTCCAACTTCTCCATCACTTCCAATAAAGAGGAGGGATCCAAAGGATCCAGTTTATCAGTTAGTTCCACATGAAAATGAGCCTTTAGCTCTTGAAAAAGCTTCTTTCTTTTGTCGATCGACTCAGCAAGAATGACAACAATGAGCTCATCAAGGGGGGGGTCTTGTAATAAGTTAAAAAATTGACGAATATCCTCCTCTATTCTTTTATCTGCCAACCCATTGGCAGCTAAAAAACTAGCCCCTTTCCAAAAAATAAGTTTCGTTGTTGCAAACAAAGAAGGAGTTAGTATTTCCTCACGCAATCGCTCAAGCAGGGATAATATTTCACTCTGGCTCTCTCCTTCTTCTGCAATGTGAATAATCTCTAGATGAGGATCTTTATCTCTAAAGGATTCAATGAGAGCCCTTGCCTTTTTTTGGGCTTCATAGAAATCCTCGCCACCAAAAATAAAAACTCGACTTTTCGCCACTGCTTTGCTTTTCATAAATCAATAGATACATTTTAAAAAATGGAACATCTTTGGGCTCCTTGGAGAAAAGCTTATTTCGAACGAGACTCTTCGGCTATTGATCATCTTTTTGAAATCATCGCTCAGAGTAGCGATGACGAAAAGAATTTTGTTTTAACAAGAGGAAAAACCACTTTTTCACTGCTCAATCGTTATCCCTACAATACCGCCCATTGTATGGTCGTTCCTTATAGAATAATTAAAAATATCACGGAATTAACTGACACAGAAATGCTAGAATGCTTTCATACTTTAAATAGACTTTGTAAAAGTATTCAGAAGCTTTTTTCTCCTCATGGATTTAATGTGGGCTTAAATGTGGGTGCAGCTGCTGGGGCAGGTATTGAAAGTCATCTTCATTGGCATCTTGTCCCTCGCTGGAAAAATGACACGAATTTCATTACCACCATTGGTAATACCCGTGTCCATCCAGACGATCTTCCAACCGTATACAGACTCCTCAAGGAAGATCTTTCCAAAGATTCCATCGCTCAAGAAGAAATGAAATAGCCCTATGAGTCTTTATTCTCTTTTGTTTCCTTCTTCATTTTGGCCTTACTTATCAAAAAGGCACAAAAAGATCTTTACAAAATCAAAAGATTGGATAGAGTCGAAGCTTTTCCCATGAGTGTTTTGAAATTAAGATTTGGACTACCAAAAGGAAGCTTGGAAGAGGCGACAATCGATCTGTTCGCAAAAGCTGGTTATGTTATCGCTCGGAACAGTCGTGATTATCGGCCTGCTATAGATGATGAGGAGCTAGAAGTAAGACTGGTGAGACCTCAAGAAATTGCTCGATATGTAGAACAGGGTTTTTTGGATTGCGGCATTACAGGCAAAGATTGGATATTAGAGAACCATGCGGATGTCCACATTATTTGTGAACTCAGATATAACAAAACAACATCTGCACCGGTAAAGTGGGTTCTTGCTGTTCACGAAAACTCTCCTATTCAAAAGCCTGCAGATCTCCAAGGTAAGTGGATAGCTACGGAAGCTGTTAATATGGTCAAACAATACTTAAAGAGAATTGGAGTTGAAGCTCATGTGGAATTTTCATGGGGAGCCACAGAAGTAAAAGTACCAGAGTTGGTCGATGCCATTGTCGATATAACAGAAACAGGCTCTTCTCTTAGAGCAAACCATCTACGGATAGTGGATACGATATTAGAAAGCTATCCTCAATTCATCTGTTCCCATGCTGTATGGGAAAACAAGGAAAAAAGAAAAAAACTTACTTCAATGGCTCTTCTCTTACAATCTGCTCTAAATGCGCGGAATAAAGTTGGTTTAAAGATGAATGTACCCAAAGAAAATTTAAATGCGATATTAAAAATTTTACCAGCTCTCCGAAATCCCACTGTATCTCCCTTGGCCGATTGTCAATGGGTAGCAGTGGAAACGATTCTGGATGAAAGCTCAGTAAGGGAACTTGCCCCACGACTAAAAGAACTGGGAGCAGAGGGAATTATAGAATATTCGTTAAACAAAATCATTTACTAACAATTTATTGGACATGGGATCACTTAAAAAACGCCGCAAGGCAAAAATGAACAAACATAAGCGCCGGAAACGAAGGCGTGCAAATAGGCATAAAAAGAGGCTTCGATACAAAGCTTAAATTGGCTTTTCCATTCCAAAGAGAATGATGTCCAGTATTTGCTAGCAAATAGTCGGACTCAAGTGGCAATGAGCAGTGGATTGATTCCAACACGTTGGGATCGAAAGCCACAAAAGGAGTGGAGCTATTCTGGCTAGCCTTCTTAAGAGATGCCTTTTAGAAAAAAAGGTACAAAAACTGATCTGGCCTATCTTGAGTCTCTTTATGCAGGCCGACTCATAAAAGGGTGTCGACCTCTTGCCAGGCTAAAAAATTCTGGACAGCAGCCGATTGTTGTTCTTATAATTTAACATCATGAATTGTTTTTATGTATCTTACAGAAGACCATTACAAAAAATATCCGCTTGCTATTACCTTTCTTTTCCCCAGTTATCCATTTTTTCTTTTTTATCCTTTGTCTTTTTAATTATTGCAATTATTGCCCCTCCTAACCAACTTTTGGCAAGGAGTAGATCGCATCATTCCTATAAAGGAGGGATTAAAGATCTTAGTTACGAGCAAGTCAACTCTCTTGTCCAGGCCAGTGGAGTCCTCCTCTACGATGCTACCTCTCACAAAGTACTTTTTGCAAGAAATGAAGATGTTCCCTATGCCCCTGCTAGTACCACTAAGCTTATGACTGCTTTGGTCGCTTACGATAAAACAGCATTCAAAGGTAGCGTACGGATCAAAAGAGAAGACACACTGGTGCAACCCTCTCATGTTCCTCTTATTGCAGGAGAAATTGTTCCTGTCAGTCAACTAGTAGAAGAACTTCTAATCGGTTCTTGTAATGATGCCGCTTTGGCCCTAGCTAGATATTCTAGTGGCTCCGTTGAGAAATTTGTTGAAGAGATGAATCAAAAAGCGGCTTCTTTAGGCTGTCGGAATACCCATTTTGTTAATCCTCATGGGCTATTTGAACCTGGACAGTACACAACAGCTCAAGATCTTATGCGAATCTTTCAAGCGGCCATAAAGAATCCGATTATTAACCAAATCTGCCAAACCAAAAAAATTCATTTTCAAAATGGAGGGATATCCCGAGTTATGTATAACCATAACCGATTACTGGGCAGTTATATGGGGATGGGACCAGCAAAGACAGGATGGACAAGAATTTCCTTACATACTTATGCAGCTTCCTGTGAAAGAAACGGCCATACTCTTTATCTGACCTTACTGCATAGCCCCGACAAATGGTATGACGCTCGAATCCTATTCGATTATGGATTTTCTCAAACTAAGCCACAATATACCACCATCGAGGAGAAATTCTAAGTCTTTTAAAGAAGCAAAGCCCATGATTTTTAGTTGTCTTTCATTATGAATGACATATGGCAAACTATCCTTTTAGGGATTATCGAGGGGATCAGTGAATTTCTTCCCATATCAAGTACCGGCCATCTCCTTATTGCAGAGCATTGGATGGGAGAAAAATCTGAAACTTTCAACATTTTTATCCAACTTGGAGCTGTCTTGGCCGTTTGTCTTATTTATAAAGAACGGATTTCTAGTTTTTTTTTCTTGTGGAAGAACAAAGATAAAATTCCCTACTTTTTGAAACTCGCTTTAGCTTTCTTCATTACTGCCTTACTTGGATTATGGGTAAAAAAAATGGGATGGGAGCTTCCTAAAGATCTGGGACCAGTAGTCATTGCCATTTTTGGTGGGGCATTTTGGATCTACTTTGTCGAAAAAGTCTCTGGCCGCAATCAATCTTCTGTGGAAGATATAAGCTGGTTAACTGCTATAGCTGTTGGGGCAAGTCAGGTTATGGCAGGGGTTCTACCAGGCTTTTCAAGATCGGCTGCCACCATTCTTATGGCTGTACTCTTCGGAGTGTCACGCCCTGCCGCTACTGAATTTGCTTTTCTGCTAGGAATTCCAACTATGTTTGCCGCAAGCCTCTTTTCTTGGATAGAACAGACTAAATTTTTAAAAGTACCTCCTCCTGACCCTCCTCTCACCCTTTTTCTGGGATTTTTCGTTTCAGCCGTCGTTGCTTTCATTGCTGTCAAGTGGCTACTTTCTTTCATTCAAACACACACATTTATTCCCTTTGTCTGGTATCGAGTTGGACTTGGGCTTGTCCTCTTGGGGAACTTTGCAATGGAATGGAAATCCCATTAAGCATTCTTTAACTCAAAAGAGATTCCAGCCAACAGCGCTCAGGCTCTTACTCTATCTGTAGTAGTTTAGACAGAAATAACTGTGCGCTCTTTAAACGACCCATTGACCGCAAAGAGTAGAGCTAACTCCGTTGCATTGGCTTCTTCTTAAGGAGCCAGGCATGGTGTTTTGGATTTCTACGGACTTATACCCCACACAAACTGCATCTGGCATGCAAACACAGTGGGATAGGGCTCATTTGGGCCTAATAGGGTTCATTCAGTCCATTGAGCAAAGCAAGAGCCTAAGATGTTCTCCATATGAGGAAACTATCAGTAACTTCATATTCCAAGGTATTGCAATTGTGTTTTCAAAAAGGGGTTCTTAAAGAAAAAAAACCCTTTATTTTAGTGCCCTCATCTTATCGACCCACTCCTTTTTTATGAAAAAGAAAAGGAGTCTTTTAAGAGATTCTAATGGGAACATTATTCCCTCAAAAGAGATGGTCTTAAAAGTGGATCGAATGCTTAAAAACCTTGATGGTCTTGCTAGCCCTGCTTCTATACTTCAGGGTTGTCCAGAAGCTCCCGGAATAGTTCTAGAAAAATCGATCGTCACACCACTGGACAGAGAAAGTAAAAATTACAAAAAAATTGTTAAAGAATATGAAAAAATAAGGCCTCAATTCTTAGCAGCCCTTGCGTCTCATCCAGTAGGTAAATCGCTTAGTCTCCTTGCCGTTGGTAAGGAGGGCCTAGAACTTATGAAAAAAGGGAAAGTTCCCAAAAAAAACTTAGGAACCATCCTTGATGAAGATGGTATTCGGCGTAATGCCATAGCTTTTTATAACGTTAAGAGGCTGCGTCAAAGCAGATTGGAAACTATCCAGGATAGTTATAATTGTCATCATATCATTCAGAAAAGTGTCCTGTCCAAAAATCATCCTTCTCCAAATGATCCGTCTAATCTTGTACTTGTTCAAACTTTTAAAAGCAACAATAACCAAATGAATCCCCACCATTTCTGGCATGCCATTTTTCTTCATCCACAAATAAATGGGAACACCCAAACACCACAACCATTTTATGCAGTAAGACCTCTTTTTCCTATTTATCCTCCCATTCAAAAACCGATCCATTCAGTCGAACAGTTGCGTAAAGAATTAAAAATTCTTGATCCACAAGCAACTCTTCCTCTTTCTTGGGAAAATAAAATTGTCGCCTTCTCTCGTCTTATCGGAGAACAGCCATACCAGATTGATCAAAAATATAGAAAAGCTATAAAGCTTTTCCAAAAGATACATTCCAAAGAAAACAAAGAACCTTCAAAAAATCTTCATATAAGAAATCTGGCTGCAAAAGAAGCAAGTTGTTTTGCAAAAGACTGGCTACCTGCAGGCGCCATTATCAATGGGATCAAGCTTCCTTCGAACCATAAACCAAAATTTATATTGCCAATTATTAAAAGTGAAAATAAAATGAAATGGGAAGTGGCATCGTCTAGATTTTATACAAAGGACAATGAACTAAAGAACCAAGCGTTATATCGCTAATCAAAGGCAATGTTATGAAATACCTCGAATATTTAGAAATGGTCAATAAAGAAGAAACCGATGCAGGCTTCGAGCCCTTTAGAGGGAGACCAGAAGAAAAAGTTTTGGCTTATAGAGATCAGGTTAAAGAAAAATACGGTATAGAAATCCCAGAAGATTATCTTGATTTTTTAAAAGTTGCAGATGGTTTTGCCCATAACGGGGTTGTCTTTTTTTCCTCGGACCACGAAAGAGATGAATTTCAAGTGATTCCAGGATTAATATCTGAAAATCTAGCCATTGGGACCTTCGAACAAAACAAGGATTATCTCATATTAGGCTACTCCAATCTTTTCTGGTATGCCTATCATTTCCCCACAAACAAATATCTGGCTTTGGATGAGGAGGATCTCCAGGAAGTAGTCGAATTTAAGGATTTCGATGATATGATGACAAGCGTTTTAAAATATGAAGCTTTAGAAATGACTGACGAAGAAGACGAAGAAGACGAATCCGAAGAAAGTCTCTACACTGAAGAAATTCTCATTGAAGAGTGGGAAGAAGAGGAAGAGGAAGAAGAAATAGATGAGAAAGCAGAAGCGGGCAAAGAAAAATTAAAAGAAGAAGATTCCTCAAAAGAACAAGAAAAGCAAAACAAACAAGAAAAGAAAAATGGCAATGGGAAAGAGCATGGATAAGTTCAAAAAAATCCGCTAAGCCTTTAAGTTAAGAATACAGCTTGAATTAAAACTTGCCTTTCAATAGAAACAATGGCTATTCTACCCATCAAGACAGTAGAGTAAGAAGCCAACGCGTATATTTTTTTGTTTTGCTAGTATAATGCTTTTATTTCACTAGTCATTCAGTTTCGAACCTGACCATTTCCATAAATAATATACTTATAAGAAGTAAGCTCTTTCAGCCCCATGGGACCTCGAGCGTGGATTTTGTCTGTGCTGATACCTATTTCGGCGCCAAATCCAAATTCAAATCCATCGGTAAAACGGGTAGAAGCGTTCCAGTAAACTGCAGCCGAATCGATTTTGTGTAAAAAAGCCTCTGCTGCAGCAGGGTCTTCGGTTACAATCGCATCGGAATGATTAGACCCATATTTATGAATGTGATTGATGGCTTCATCAAGATTGCTAACAATCTTTATCGATAAAATAAGATCCAGATACTCTGTGGACCAGTCCTCTTCCCTAGCAGTACTTATTCGATCTCCCATTATGTGAAGGCATTTTTCATCACCACGAATTTCCACTCCTCTATTTTGCAGTTCCCGGACAATCAAGGGAAGAAAATCCGAAGCAATTTTTTCATCCACCAAAAGCGTCTCCATAGCATTACAGACAGCCGGCCTTTGACATTTAGCGTTCAAGACAATGTCCAAGGCTTTTTTAAAGGAAGCTTCGCTATGAACATAAACATGACAGATCCCCTGATAATGCTTAATGACCGGTACCTTTGCATTGTTCATCACCGTTTCAATCAATCCTTTTCCTCCTCTGGGTATCAGCAGATCGATGAAATCTCTTTGTGCGCAGAGAATGGGGATAGATCGCCGATCGGTTGTGGGAATGAGAATGACAGCCTCTTCTACAATATTCGTTTTCCTAAGTCCTTCGCGTATAGCAGTAACAAGTTCCTTATTTGTGTTAAAAGCTTCCGTACCTCCTCTAAGAATAGCTACATTGCCTGATTTCAAACATAAGGCTGCAGAATCAACAGTGACATTAGGTCTTGATTCATAAATGATTCCAATGACTCCAATTGGAACTCTCACTTTTTTAATCAACATTCCATTAGGCCTTTTCCATTGCTCGATAATTTCTCCAATTGGGCAAGGAAGCAACACTATGTCTTCCAAGGATTTTATAAGGGCTGAAAACCTTTTTTCCCCAAGAAAAAGTCTGTCTATGATCGCCTCGGAAAGACCCATAATTTTTGCCTTTTCAATATCCCTATCGTTAGCAGCAAGAATGGCTGTCTTTCTTGTCTGAAGTTCTTCTCCTATAGCAATTAAAGCTTGATTAATCTTTTTAGAAGAAAGCTCAGACATTAAGCGACTTGCCTCTTTGGCCTTACGGCAAAGACCTTGAATTTGTTCTGAGAGTTCTTTCATTTTTTTTCGTTTCAAAAATTGTGCCCAATGGCTCTCCATTATAAATGCGCACTAAAACATTTTTTTCCCTTCCATCAGCAATCTGTGTTAGAATGCCACTTGCTTGAGCTATTTTAGCAGCTTCAATTTTTGTTATCATCCCTCCCACCGATCTCTCACTTCTGGTTCCTTCTGCTAGCTTTTCAATCGTGCTGTCGATTTCTTCCACATAGGAAATCATTTTGTTTTTTCCATTTCTGCAATCCATCAGTCCTGCAACGTTGGACAGAATAATCAGCCTTTGGGCTTCTGCTAAAACTGCAATATGAGAAGAAAGCCGATCGTTGTCCCCAAACCGAATTTCTTCGTAAGAAACACAATCGTTTTCATTAATGATAGGGATAATGGTTTTCTTGAGCAATAAATTCTCTAAAAGTTTCTGAATATTCTTACGTAAAGAAAGACTATCTAGATCAAAGTATGTCACAAGGAGTTGGGCCACATGAAACCCATGAGCTGAAAACAGTTGTTTATAATAATGCATGAGATAAGGTTGACCTAAAGTGGAACATGTC
Source organism: Methylacidiphilum sp. Yel (assembly GCF_004421185.1). Classification (GTDB taxonomy): domain Bacteria; phylum Verrucomicrobiota; class Verrucomicrobiia; order Methylacidiphilales; family Methylacidiphilaceae; genus Methylacidiphilum. The sequence goes on from NZ_LXQB01000034.1 coordinate 15,545, forward strand.
TGAAGTTCCTCAATACTCTCCGGTCTTTTGGAATAACCTAGAATATCCATTCCACAGCTTATAGCCCCAGAGCTGACAATAATCACATCAATATTTTTCTTTTTAATTTCTATGAGCTGCTGTGTAAGATTCTCCATTTGAGGCAAATCAAGAGAACCTTCCCTAGTGCTCAACACTCCTGTTCCTAACTTGATCACCCATCTTTCTGGTTTCATGTCTTAAACTATGAAATAATTTAGGATAGCAGAAAAAAGGCAATAGAAAATAATAAAACGGACATTTTCTCTCTCTATTTTCTTATTAAACTATACTAAAAAAACAAATGGATCATCCAGTATTAATCATTGGCTGTGGTTATATAGGAACATTAGTAGCTAGAAGCTTACAACAGAAGAATCAAGAGGTTATCGGCTTGGTAAAAAGCCAGGAGAGTAAAAACCGTTTGCAACAGCTTGGAATTCCCGCAGTGGCTTTAGACATTACCAATCATGATTCTCTAAATTCTCTGTCCAAAATCTCAGCCGTCATTTTTTCTGCTTCTTCAAATAGAGCTGAGCCTTTAGCATTTGAAAAAATCTTTTCGATTGGACTCGACAATGCCTTGAGCATAGCCAAAAATTGCCCTTTCCTATTAGTCTCTTCTACCTCAGTCTATACGCATACAGAAGGCCAGTGGGTAGATGAAGAGTCTCCGGCAACTCCTGCAACTTCCTCTGGAAAAATTTTAAAAAAAGCTGAAGAAAAAGTTTTAGACAGAGGCGGTACCGTTTTAAGAGCATCCGGAATTTATGGGCCTCAAAGAGTTTACCGGATCACTGGATTGCTACAAAATACCGTTCGGATCGATCCCCGAAAAAAATGGATCAATCAGATCCATGGACAGGATTTAGCAACTGCAATTGTGCATTTTTTAACTATTCCTGGCCTATTTAATATCACTGATGACCTTCCCACCCTCGAGGAAGATTTTTTTCACTGGCTATGTCAAAGGTTTGAGCTTCCCCTCCCCCCTATTGAACCCAAAGCGCCTCATCCCAAGAGAGGATATTCCAATAAAAGGGTCTCCAATAAAAAAGCTAAAACTTTTGGTTTTATGCTTGATTTCCCGACCTTTCAGGAAGGATATTCTGAACTCATTAAATTTTTTAAAACCCATTGATTGATTAGGATAGCTGCAATGAAAGAAGCCAATTTGCTGGACGGTAGACTAGTGGCACAACAGATTCATAGAGAAACAATGGAAGTTGTTAAGAAGTTGCTACAACGTGGAGTTCAACCTTCTGTCGTTTTTATAAGAGCTGGCCAGTTCCCACCATCTGAACTTTATGTCAGAATGAAACAGAAGAAAGCTCAAGAACTTGGGATCAAATCCGAAGTCATTTCTTTTGCTGAGGATGTATCACAAAACGAAGTCTTAGAGAAACTCTATCAATTAAATCAAGATCCTTCCATCCACGGCATACTTGTTCAACTTCCACTTCCCAGACATCTTTCTGAGAAAGAAATAGCTCTTGCTATCGATCCCAAAAAGGACATTGATGGATTTCATCCTATGAACCTTGGGAAAATGCTCCTTGGAGAAAAAGACTGCTTTTATCCCTGCACTCCATTGGGTATTCAAGAACTGTTGAAGCGCTACCACATTGAGATCGAAGGAAAAGAAGTGGTTATCCTTGGAAGAAGCAATATTGTTGGAAAACCGATGGCAGCTCTACTCCTCCAAAAATCGAAGTATGCGAATGCAACGGTGACTATTGTCCATTCCTTCAGTCAAAACATCAAAGAACATTGTCAAAGAGCTGATATCCTGATAGCCGCAATGGGAAAAGCGCGGTTTGTGACAAAAGATTTTGTTAAAGCTGGCGCAGTGGTTGTTGATGTTGGAGTTAGCAGGGTGGCTGATGCTTCCTCACATAAGGGATTTAAGATTGTTGGAGATGTTGATTTTGATGAAATAAAAAAAATAGCCTCCTGGATTACGCCAAATCCAGGAGGAGTTGGTCCCATGACCATAGCAATGCTTTTATCCAATACCGTTAAAGCCGCTGAACTTTCTCTCTTTTCATAATTTCCCAATTTTTGTTTCTGCAATATCTTGCATTTTATTCCTGAGCTCTCAATTCGAGACCCCTTATGTTCCAGCCTGAGGAATCCATTTTTCTTCTAGAGTATTACCTTCTTCTCCATTTTCAGAAGACTTCTGCTCCTTTTGTTCTTCTTTGCTTTCAGCAGGTCTGAGCTCCACCAACCGAATATTCCTATACGCTCTGAATCCAGTACCTGAAGGAATTAAATTCCCCATAATGATGTTTTCCTTAAAGCCTTTGAGAGGATCAACTTTTCCAAGGGTAGCCGCATCCGTTAAAACCCTTGTCGTATCCTGAAAGCTGGCAGCCGCTATGAAGCTATCCGTGTCCAAGGAAGATTTGGTAATTCCAAGAAGGACTGGTACCCCAACAGCGGGCTTGCCTCCCTTAGCTTCAACGATTCTATTTTCTTCTTCAAATTTTAATCGGTCGACCTGTTCTTCCCACAAGAAAGAAGTATCCCCGGAATCAAGAATTTTTACCTTTTTAAGCATCTGTTTGATGATAATCTCAATATGCTTGTCATTGATCTCGACTCCTTGTAGTCTATACACCTCTTGCACTTCATGTAGTAGGTATTCCTGTAATTCCTGAATGCCGCATACTTCGAGAAGTTCTTGGAGCACAATTGGCCCTTCTGTTAATTGCTGACCCTTTTTAACAACATCTCCCTTATAAACAATCAAATGTTTAGAAAGGGGAATCAGATGCTCTTCTTCTATCCCCGTTTCTACATCCCTAATCAATATTCTTCTTTTGCCACGGATAATTCCTCCATCTTCCACAATCCCATCTATTTTGGCAATCTCGGCAGAATCTTTGGGTTTTCTTGCTTCAAAAAGCTCTGCAACTCGAGGTAACCCTCCAGTTATATCCTTTGTTTGAACCATCTTTCTAGGAGTTCTAGCTATTCTTTGTCCAGCTACGACCTTATCTCCTGGCTTCACTTCGATTCTTGCTCCCGCGGGAATACCATAAAAAGCAATAACTTCTCGTGTGTTTTCGTCCAAGATGAGTAACTGAGGATGAAGATCATGTTTGTGCTCAATGACAATCGTGCTAATTTGTTTGGTCGTTTCATCCAACTCCTTTTTCACAGTTACCCCTTCAATGATATCCCTAAATTCAACAATGCCCCCTTTCTCCGTCAAAATTGGAACATTATAAGGATCCCATTGAACAAAAACCTGTCCTTTTTTCACCGTTTCTCCATCTGGAATCAAAATAATCGATCCAACAATGACCGTATGTCTTTCCAATTCTCTCCCTGAGGGATCCAGAACAGCAAGATAACCGCTTTTACTTAACACTATGAAATGGTTTTCAGCTGTTTTAACTGTCCGAAGATCAATGTACTGGACGATGCCATCGTTTCGAGCTCGAATCTGAGGTTGTTTGAAAACCTGAGAGGCAGTTCCTCCAATATGAAAGGTCCGCATGGTCAGCTGTGTACCTGGTTCTCCAATAGATTGAGCAGCAATCACTCCCACTGACTCACCAAGCTTTGTCATTTTATTTGTAGCCAGATTCAACCCATAACACATAGCACAAACGCCCCACTTGTTTTCGCAGGTCAAGACCGAACGAATTTTGACTTTTTCTACTCCAGCCTCTTCTATCTCTTTAGCTTTCCTTTCATCGATGAGTTCTCCAGGTTGGATGATTTTCTTGCCGGTCATTGGATCGAAGATTTCATCACAACACACCCTTCCATAAATCCTTTCGGATAATTTCACAATTTCTTCATCCCCCTCATAAATCGCTTTGACGATTATTCCCTTATTTGTCCCACAATCTTCAGCAGTAATCACCACGTCTTGGGCAACATCATGCAATTTTCTTGTCAAATAGCCCGCATCAGCCGTTTTTAAAGCAGTGTCAGCAAGTCCTTTCCTTGCCCCATGAGTACTGATAAAATATTCCAAGACAGAAAGTCCTTCTCTGAAATTTGAAATGATGGGTCTTTCTATAATTTCCCCGGAGGGCTTGGCCATGAGGCCTCTCATTCCAGCAAGTTGTCTGACCTGTTGCCTATTCCCTCTGGCTCCCGAATCCACCATAAGATAAAGAGGATTGTACTCCGGCCTTCCTAGATTATTCTCCAATGTCTTGTAGATCACACTAGAAATTTCTTCAGTAGCTTGTGTCCAGATATCTACAATTTTATTATATCTTTCTCCATCAGTTATAGCCCCAGATCTGTATTGCCGTTCCACAACATTGACCATCTCATAAGCTTTTGCAATGATCCTGGATTTCTCAGTGGGGACAATCATATCATCCATTCCAATGGAAATGCCAGCTTTTGTCGCTTCAGAAAAGCCTAGTTGCTTGAGCTGATCAAGGCATTGAACCGTTTTCTCTCTGCCAACCTTTTGATAGCACTTTAGGATGATTTCTCCAAGCTGCTTTTTACCAGCAGGCTTATTGTAAAAGCCCAGTTCTTCAGGCCATATTTGATTAAAAATGACTCTTCCAGGAGTGGTCTCAATAACCTTTTTGTTTTTATCCCCAAAAATCGTCTCTTTTCCATAATCTGGATTTTTAAGAAAAATGAGATCATGTAGCTGCAAATTTCCTTCATTGTAAGCAAAGATGACTTCCAAAGGATCGGAAAATAGCGGCTTTCTTTTTTGTTCCTGAGCTTTGATCTTCAAGGGAGCTTGCGTTATGTAGTAACAACCAAGCGTTATATCTTGGGTTGGCGTAGTGATCGGCTTGCCGCAGGAAGGCGAAAAGATGTTCAATGGAGCAAGCATTAAAAGTCGAGCCTCCAACTGAGCTTCTATGGAAAGTGGAACATGGACTGCCATCTGATCCCCATCAAAATCGGCATTGTAGGCGGTACAAACCAAAGGATGAATACGAATTGCATCGCCTTCGATAAGGATCGGTTCAAATGCTTGAATAGAAAGCCTATGCAATGTAGGAGCCCTGTTTAAAAGAACTAAGTGTCCGGCAGTTACTTGTTCAAGTACGTCCCATACCAGTGGATCTTGTTTTTCAATCATCTTCTTGGCCGTTCGCACCGTATGGACATGCCCCAGCTCTCTGAGTCTTCTAATCATAAAAGGCTCAAAAAGAACAAGAGCCATTTTTTTTGGAAGGCCGCACTGGTGGAGCTTTAACTCTGGGCCGATAACAATGACCGATCGACCGCTGTAATCCACTCGCTTGCCTAACAGATTCATCCGGAACCGTCCCGTTTTTCCCTGAAGCATATCCGATAAGGATTTTAGTGGCCGATTCCCCGCCCCAGTTACAGCCCTTCCATGCCTACCATTATCCAAGAGGGCATCTACAGCCTCCTGCAACATCCGTTTCTCATTTCTGATAATCACATCAGGGGTTTTCAACTGCAGAAGGGTTCGCAACCTGTTATTTCGATTGATGACCCTGCGGTAAAGATCGTTCAAATCTGAAGTGGCAAATCTTCCTCCTTCAAGAGGAACTAAAGGCCTTAAATCTGGAGGGATCACAGGCAGCACCTCCAATATCATCCATTCAGGCCTCGTTTCCGAGCTTATAAGTCCTTGAACTAGTTTCAGCCTTTTCGAAAGCTTTTTTTTAAGTTGTTTGCTCCTCGTTCCTTCAATCGCTCTGGAAAGATCATTCGCAAGGGATTCTAAATTGATTTGCTTTAAAACATCTCTTACAGCTTCAGCTCCCATTTTCGCCACAAAGGAACCCTCCCCGTATTGCGCCAATGCGTCTCGATACTCCTGTTCGGAAAGCAGCTGTTTGAACTTCAAAGGCGTTTTTCCTGGATCTACCACAAGATAATCTTCATAATAAATCACCCGCTCAAGATCCTTTGCGGTCATATCCATCATTAAACCTAGTCGACTAGGCATGCATTTTAAAAACCATATATGAGAAACAGGCACAGCAAGACGAATATGCCCCATCCGCTCTCTTCTTACCCTTGATAAAGTCACTTCTACGCCACATCTATCACAAATAACCCCCTTATATTTGATTCTTTTGTACTTCCCACACGCACATTCCCAATCTTTTGTTGGTCCAAAAATCCTTTCGCAAAACAATCCCCCTTTTTCGGGTTTAAAGGTCCGATAATTAATAGTTTCCGGGTTGCGTACTTCTCCCTTACTCCATGATTCGATCGTTTCAGGGGAAGCAATTGAAATTCTTACCTCATCAAATCCTATTGTTTTTTGAAAACCAAGCACCTGGCGAGCTGTTAAATTATTTGCTTCCATATCGTCTTACTCCTTCTTTATTTTAAGCTGCTTCACCCCCATTCAAGGCTTTCGAAGAGGTTGGCTTCATAGGTAAGCCAAAGGAATCCGATCGCTGGCCGATGGTGACTTCAAGACACAACCCTTGCATTTCTTTGACAAGCACATTAAAAGATTCTGGTGTTGTGGTCTCTAAGTAATTTTCCCCTTTAACAATGCTCTCATAAATTCTTGTTCGACCTTGCACGTCGTCTGATTTAACCGTTAACAACTCCTGCAAGACATAAGCCGCGCCATAGGCTTCCATTGCCCAAACTTCCATTTCCCCAAACCGTTGGCCACCATACTGCGCTTTGCCTCCCAAAGGCTGTTGCGTTACTAGCGAATAAGGTCCAACAGCACGGGCATGGATTTTATCAGCAACCATATGATTGAGTTTCATCATGTAGATCACTCCCACAACCACTCTCTGATTAAACCGTTCTCCCGTTCGACCGTCATAAAGGATGCTTTTCCCATCTTCATCCATACCCGCCTTCACCAAAAATTCCCGTATTTTCTCTTCTTTAACCCCATCAAAGACAGGAGTGGCCACATTGAACCCCAATTTCTTTGCAGCTATCCCAAGATGGGTTTCAAGCACTTGCCCTACATTCATTCGAGAAGGAACTCCCAGCGGATTAAGAACAATATCCACAGGGGTACCATCGGGCAGATAGGGCATATCTTCTACGGGAACAATTTTTGAAACAACTCCCTTATTCCCATGCCTTCCAGCCATTTTGTCTCCCACCGAAAGCTTTCTTTTGTTAGCAATAAATACTTTTACCTGCTTGATGATCCCTGGTTCTGTATCTTCCCCACTTTCTATTTGATCAAGTTCTAACTCTCTATCGTTTCTTAGTTGTTCAAATTTGGCTTCAAAATTGCCAATAATATCAAAGATCTTGGAACGGATGGGGCTTGGATCAATCTCAATCTTATCGTAGGCTTGAGCCATTTTCCTTAAAAGCACCTTCGTGATTTTCCGGTTAGCAGGGATAATAATTTCTCCCGTCTCCACATTCACCACATCCAGTGGAATTTTCTCATTCAGTAAAATATTGGAAAGAGCCTGCGTCAGTTCTTCTCGAAGCTCTTCTTCTTTTTTATCATATCTTTCTTCGATCTCTTTGATTTTCTGTTTGGCTTCCGAAGCACTTATCTTTTCTTTTCTCACCCGAGCGGTCCCTGAACTGACTCGTACATCCATTACAATGCCATAAGTGCCCGAAGGGACCCTCAAAGAAGAATCTTTGACATCAGCAGCTTTTTCCCCAAAAATGGCTCTTAAAAGCCTTTCTTCCGGTGCCAGTTCGGTTTCGCTTTTAGGTGTTATTTTCCCTACGAGGATATCCCCAGGTTTAACTTCCGCACCAACTCGAATGATTCCATCAGGCCCAAGGTTTTTTAGTGCCTCATCTCCTACGTTAGGAATATCTCTAGTGATTTCTTCTGGTCCCAATTTCGTATCCCGAGCCACAATTTCAAATTCATCGATATAAATACTTGTAAAAAGGTCTTCTTTAACAATCCTTTCTGAAACAATGATAGCATCCTCAAAATTATACCCATTCCAAGGCATAAAGGCCACAAGCAGATTTCTTCCCAGAGCAAGTTCTCCATTCTGCGTACTTGGACCATCGGCTAGAATATCTCCTTTTTTAACCACCTGTCCTTTTTTGACAATGGGCTTTTGATTGATACAAGTCCCAGCATTGGATCGCATGAACTTATTGAGCTTATATATGCCAACTTCCTTTTCAGAACCTTGTTTGATTTTCTTTTTCTTAAGATCGGCAAGAGATCCAGTCGGCGTCACAATGATTTCATTTCCCGTAACTGATGCTACCACGCCATCTGTTTCACTAACCACTACAGCTTGAATGTCCCTAGCGACTCTTTCCTCAATACCTGTACCCACAATCGGTGCTTCAGGTTGGATGAGCGGAACAGCCTGCCGTTGCATATTAGAACCCATGAGTGCCCGATTCGCATCATCATGTTCAAGAAATGGAATGAGCCCTGCAGCTATGGAAACTATCTGCTTGGGCGAGACATCCATGTATTCTACTTTTTCTCGTTCCACTTCCATAAACTCTCTGCGAAAGCGGACAGCAACCCGCTGATCTAATATCATTCCATCATCAGAAACCGCCGTATTGGCCATGGCTATCACGTAATTTTCTTCCTGATCCGCTGTAAGATAAACGATTTCATTGGTTACCTTGCCATTAACAACCTTACGATAAGGCGTTTCCAAAATGCCGTATTCATTAAAGCGGCTGTAAGAAGCCATTGTGGCAATAAGCCCAATATTGGGTCCTTCTGGAGTTTCGATAGGACAAATCCTTCCATAATGGGAAGGGTGCACATCTCTGACCTCGAAACCGGCTCGTTCTCTTGACAAGCCCCCTGGACCTAAAGCCGAAAGCCTTCTCTTATGAGTCAGCTCTGAAAGAGGATTAATTTGATCCATCAACTGAGAAAGCTGGCTGCGAGCAAAAAAATCTCTTATTGTAGCCGATAACGCCTTAGGATTAATCAATTTTTGAGGAGTCATTCCTTCCGTATTGACATCAAAAAGCGTCATCCGTTCCTTGACGAGTCTTTCGGTTCGAGCTAGTCCCATTCGACACTGATTGGCTACAAGCTCACCAACCGCACGAACGCGCCTGCTCCCTAAATGATCAATATCATCCGTAATCCCTTCCCCTTTTTTAAGTTTTATTAAATAGCGGGTAGCAGCCACAAGATCTTCCCAAGTCAATATGCGAATCTCTGGGTCTACTTGGATGTTCAATTTTTGATTGAGTTTATACCTCCCAACCCTTCCTAAATCATATCTTTTTGGATCCAATAGAAGCCTTTTCAAAAGGAGCTTTGCATTCGATTCAGTTGGCGGGTCTCCAGGCCGCAGCCTTCTATATATTTCTTTTAAAGCCTCAATTGGATCTTTCGTTGGATCTTTCTTTATACACTTAATCAGCGTATCATCATATTGTACATCGACAACCTGAATCGTCTTAATGCCCAAATCTAACAGCTGCCGAACCACACTTCTTGTTACTGGCTCATAAGCCCTAGCCAAAACCACCTCTGGGTTATTGGGATCTCGCACTTCGTTAACGAGCACTTTGGTGGCAACTTTTTCTTCTTCAATACCCTCAGAAAGATTGATTTCCTCAACTGTGTAAAAAAGTCTGATAATTTCTTCATCTCCACCTGTCCCCAAGGGAGATGAGCTCCCAGACAATGCAGCGGCAAGGGCTCGTAACAAGGTCGTAATAAGAAATTTTCTTCTCTTTTTCCTTCTGTCCAAGTAGACATAAAGCAGATCGTTGGAATCAAAGGCAACTTCAAGCCAACTGCCTCTGTCAGGAATGATCCGAAAGGAATAAAGCGTCTTTCCGTTACTGTGAAAAGAAGATTCAAAACAGATCCCAGGAGATCTATGCAATTGGTTGACTATTACCCTTTCAGCCCCATTAATGATGAAACTTCCCTGAGGAGTCATCATCGGTAACTCACCCATATAAACCTTCTCTTCCTTTACCCCTTCCTCATCTTTAAGTCGAAACGTAACATGCAAAGGGGCTGCATAAGTTTTTCCATCCCGCAGACAATCAATGGGACTAAATTTAGGGTCGCCAATTTCGTAATTGACATACTCCAGCCTGACTTTCCCATCGTAACTTTCTATCGGAAAAACTTCCTGAAAAACTCCATGCAACCCCTCAGGTTTCCTATCCTGTGGAGCTACCGAGAGTTGGAGAAAATCGGCATAAGATTTTGTTTGATGTTCAATAAGATTAGGCAAACTCAATCCTTCCCGAATTTTTCCAAAATTGATTCTCTGCATTTTCTGATTCATATCCTAAGCCCCACAATAACGCAGTTATTATTTAATTTCGACTTTAGCTCCAGCAGCCTCTATTTTTTTCTTTATCTCTTCAGCTTCCTCCTTTGATACTCCATCTTTTAGAAGTTTGGGAGCCCCTTCGACAAGCGCTTTAGCTTCCGCCAGCCCAAGCCCCGCAATCGCCGCCCTTACCTCTTTAATCACGGCAATTTTATTTGGCCCAATCTCTTTCAGATAGACCGCAAAGGTTGTTTTCTCTTCTGCAGGAGTTTCTGCAGCTTGCTGAGCTCCAGTCGGGGCTGCTGCTGCCACTGCAACAGGAGCTGCAGCACTAACCCCCCACTTGGCTTCCAACTTTTTTACTAGCTCAGAAGCTTCCAATATCGTCAGTTTACTTAATTGATCGACAAGCATATCCAGATCAGCCATTGTATCCTCCTTTCATTCCACCTAGAGACAGGCACCCGCTCTGTCAATTCTCCTTGGAGGGCTCCAAGGCTAGGTGGACATTTCGCCCTCTTCTTTTCATGTTCCTTTGTCCCTATTTTTCTTGAATATTTTCAAAAAAAATACTTTACAAAGGATAAACTTTTCTGACATATAAAAGCCAAAACTTTACTCCGTTTTTCTCTTACTTGGAAGAGGTGGCTTTCCCCAGGTAAGCAAATTACTTTCCATTCTCTCAATCAAATAAGACAATGCACGGTTTTTAATTTTCCTTCTTTGAATAGATCTCTACTAAGCGTGCAAGGGCAGTAGCTGGCTCATTAATTAATCTCACCAATCTTACCGCAGGTAATTGAAGAGTCCCAAGAATTTGTCCCCTTAAAACTTCCAAACTAGGCAACTCCGCTAATTTCAGAAAATCCTCTTCGCTAAGAAGGGCATTGTCCATGAAAGCGCCCTTAACCTTTGGAAGTTGAAACTCAGCAATAAAATTTTTCAACACTTTGGCCACTCCAGCCACATCTTTAGCTTCCGAAAACAAAATCGCCGTTGGACCTTTCAATAAGTTCGCTTCAATAAAATCCTTCTGCTGAGGCATAACCATTTTGGTTTCTTCTAAGGCAAGCCTTAGCAATGTATTTTTCAAAACAAGGCAGCGACAATTGACCGCTCTTAGCCTTTTTCTTAATTCAGAAAAAACGGCAACCTTTAACCCCGTAAAATCGATTAAAACGATCAATGAAGAAGCTTTGACAATTTCTAAAATTTGTTCTTTTAAAGCTATTTTTTCTGTTCTCATAGCACCTTATTCCTTATTTGACAACCAAGTAAGGATCAACACGAATACTTGGCGATTGGCTTAAAGATATAGCCATAGACTGAAAGTATTTGCCTTTAGAGGAATGTGGTTTGGCTTTTGCCACCGCTTCCACAATAGCTTTTATATTGTCTTCCAAAGCCTCTTTGGGGAAAGAAGCTTTGCCAGCTACGACATGGAGATTAGCCGTCTTGTCCACCTTATATTCAACTCTTCCCTTCCTAAATTCCTTTATAGCTCCAACAACATCTTCTGTAACCGTTCCTGTTCTAGGATTAGGCATGAGCCCTCTTGGTCCAAGAATTTTCCCAAGTTTTCTAACCTCCTGCATCGCATCGGGTGTCGCGATAGCCACATCAAAATCAGTAAACCCCTCCTGCACTTTTTTTATTAGATCCTCATATCCAACATAATCCGCCCCTGCCTCTTTCGCACTTTCAGCCGCACTCCCCTTGGCAAAAACAGCTATCTTCATTGATTTTCCTGAGCCATGTGGGAGACTCACCGTCCCACGAACCATCTGATCACTTTGCTTAGGATCCACTCCTAAATGAAAAGCCACATCTACTGATTCGTCGAATCCTGCTTTAGGCATGTTCTTTAATAGCTCTAATGCCTCAGGCAAAGAATAGGTCCTATTCTTTTCAACCTTTTCAGCTGCCAACCGGTATCTTTTGCTTCTTTTCTTCGCCATGAGTTTCTCCTCCCCATCCATTTTTGATTCTCCATTACTTATCCATTAATCGATAACCTCTATTCCCATATTCCTTGCAGTCCCCTCGATCATTCTCATTGCTGCTTCTTCGGTCGAAGCGTTTAGATCTTTCCATTTGATTTTTACAATATCCTTAATCTGAGCCCGAGTTACTTTTCCCACTTTCGTTCGGTTTGGCTCTTTAGAACCACTTGCGATGTTGGCGGCCTTCTTCAATAATACAGAGGCGGGTGGGGACTTCGTTATGAAAGTAAATGTCTTATCTTTATAGATAGTAATTACCACGGGCAATATGTTTCCCGCTTCCTTCTGAGTTGCCGCATTAAACTCCTTACAAAATGCCATAATATTGACCCCATGCTGTCCTAGCGCCGGACCAACTGGAGGAGCAGGATTTGCCTGGCCAGCAGGTATCTGCAACCGAACAATAGCACTCACTTCTTTAGCCATAGTTTTTCCCAATTTTTAAAATGATTCCTTCTAATAGAATGAGCTTTGGATCAAAGATAAATTTTAAGTCGCCTTTTCTACTTGCCAATACTCAAGTTCTACTGGGGTAGAACGCCCAAAAATATTAACAGAAACCCTCAGTTTGCCTCTTTCCAAATCCACCTCCTCAATTACCCCCTCAGAATTCAAAAAAGGCCCATCTCCCACTTTGACTCGATCCCCAACGGAGAAAACAGTTTTGGGTAAGATACTTTCTGTCCTTTCCTGAATTTGCCTCAACATCCCCTCGACTTGTTCCTTGGGCATAGGTAAAGGATTTTCTCCATCCGCAAATCCTATCACACCAGGAGTATCTCGAATAAAATACCAACAGCGCTCAATTAACTTACCAGAACTATCCCTTAATTGAATCTGGATAAATACATAGCCTGGATAGAGTTTTCTATTAACCTCAATTCTTTTCCCCTTTCGGACTTCTGATACTCTTTCTACAGGAATAATCACTTCGCCAACAAGATCCTGCATTTCTTCGGTCTTGATCCTCTTTTCTAAATTTTTTTTAACTTTTTCTTCCTGTCCAGAAAGAACGTGTAAGGCATACCATTGCATCTTTTGAGATTTTGCAGCAATCTCATCTATTGGCTCATTAGAATATTCCACTTTCATCCTTACTGTACTTTTTTCTCTAATTAGATAGAAGAGACCAAAGACTGCCCCCTATTGCAACTAAAAATGTAGTGTTATTATAAAATGTACTACTCTTACTAATATAAAATCAGCAGAAGTCACTATTGCCGCTAATATAATGGAATATATAGACACAGCCAACGTCGAATCAATCAATTCTTTATACTTTCTTATCCCCTTTTCCTTTGGATCCCATGGCCATGTACACTTTTTAAGCTCAACGATAACCTCTCCAATAAAAGCTCGAATCAATGTCCCCTTTTTTTTCCAGAGCCAGACTAAGAGAGCCGCACTCAAAAAAAGGACAACAATGTTAACAACCTCGATCCAAGAAATAGCCATTTTTATATTACAGGGCAGGAGGGACTCGAACCCCCAACCGACGGTTTTGGAGACCGCTACTCTACCAATTGAGCTACTGCCCTAATTTACTGTTTTTTGATCAGTTTTTCAAGCCTCTTTTATTCAAGAATTTCAGTCACAACTCCAGCTCCAACCGTCTTTCCTCCTTCGCGAATGGCAAAGCGCATTGACTTTTCCATGGCGATAGGAGAAATCAGCTCCACGGTAAATTCAACATTATCCCCTGGCATGACCATCTCCACGCCTTCTTTCAATGAAACCGTTCCAGTCACATCGGTTGTCCTGAAGAAAAATTGCGGTCTATACCCATTGAAAAAGGCGGTATGTCTGCCTCCTTCTTCTTTCTTTAAAACATAGACCTGAGCCTTAAATTTGTTATGAGGAGTTATCGTACCAGGCTTGGCAACGACCTGCCCCCTTTCCACATCATCCTTTTTAATACCTCGAAGCAAGAGGCCAACATTATCCCCTGCTTCCGCTGTATCCAACGTCTTCCTAAACATCTCTATGTCTGTCACTACGGTCTTGATCGTTGGCCTAAGCCCCACAATCTCTACTTCTTCCATCCGCTTTAATGTCCCTCTCTCGACTCTACCGGTGACCACAGTACCACGACCCTCAATGTTGAAGACATCTTCGATCGGCATCAAAAAGGGTTGATCTTTCGGTCTTTCTGGAATTGGAATATAATTATCCATCGCTTCGACAAGCTCAAGAATGCTCTTTTCGTATTCAGGATCTCCTTCAAGAGCCTTCAAGGCACTCCCTTTGATAATCGGAATTTTATCTCCAGGAAACCCATATTGAGTCAACAACTCTCTTACTTCGAGCTCGACTAGTTCCAGCAATTCCTTATCATCGACCATATCCACTTTATTTAGAAAAACAACGATATAGGGAACCCCAACTTGCCGGGCTAAAAGGATATGCTCTCTTGTTTGAGGCATCGGACCATCAGCCGCACTTACCACCAAGATCGCTCCATCCATTTGGGCTGCCCCAGTAATCATGTTTTTGATATAATCTGCATGTCCAGGACAATCCACATGGGCATAGTGTCTTTTCTCCGACTCATATTCCACATGGGCCGTGTTGATGGTAATGCCACGTTCTTTTTCCTCTGGAGCTTTGTCGATCTGCTCATATGCCATTTTTTGTGCAAGCCCTTTTTTGGCGAGCACAAATGTTATAGCCGAAGTTAAAGTTGTTTTACCATGATCGACATGACCAATTGTTCCCACATTAATATGGGGTTTTTTTCGTAAAAATGCCTCCTTTGCCATTGACCTTCCCTCTTTTTAGTTCAGTTATTCCTAAGTTATTATTTTTTTTTACGAGCCCATGACCGGGATTGAACCGGTGACCCCGTCCTTACCAAGGACGTGCTCTACCAACTGAGCTACATGGGCAAAAAGCAATATGCTTCTTATTATAAATCAATCCAATGCTTATTAAAATATATATATACTATATTCCTGATATACTCTTTTGTTTCAATGAATATGAAAAGAGTTAGCAATATAATACAAAAATTTTCTTTTCGTCAAGAACTCCTAGCAAACAAAAAACCTTTCTTCTTCAAAGAGGAAAATCTTCCTCTTTGCTTCGAACTGTTTTCTCCACTACTCCTAACAGCTTTCCTTTCGAAAGAACGACAATGACTTTTTCTCCCCTGACAACACTCCCAGCATCTTTTAATAGTTGGCCCTGTTGATCAAAGGCCATTGCGTAGCCTCTGTCGAGAACAACCTGAGGGCTAACCGATTCGAGCCTAGCTCCCCAAAGTTTTAATGCCTCTCTAAGACAACGAATATGCTGCATAGGATCGAAGGACTTTAGCCGTAAACGCAGTTGAGCCTGTTTTGTCCGTATCCGTTCGACAGCCACCATGGCCGCTTTTTCAAGGGATTGTTCAAGCATATCCACATTTTGCCGAAGCAATCCTACGTAGCGGGAGGGTTCAGCAAGACTAGAACTGCTTCTGATTTTTTCTAACCTTTCTTTCCATATTTCAATAAACTGGAGAGAAAACCGATAAATTCTCTGCCGCAAATGCTCAAGCTCTTGCCTCCATTCCTCCCAATCCCTGGATACAATCTCCGCCGCCGCCGAAGGCGTTGGAGCCCTCACATCAGCAACAAAATCGGCGATTGTAAAATCCGTTTCATGCCCGACAGCAGAAACTGTTGGAATCATACAGCGAAAAAGCGCTCTTGCCACTTGCTCCTCATTAAAAGCCCACAAGTCTTCCAAGCTACCACCTCCTCGAGCTAGAACCAAGATGTCCACCTCATGAGCTAAACTAAATTCCTCTATAGCCCTCGCTATTTCGACAGCCGCTCCATTTCCTTGCACTCTTACATCTCGAACATAAATTCTTATGCCAGGAGCCCTTCGTTGCAAAATTCTGGAAAAATCTTGAATCACTGCTCCTTTTAAAGAGGTTATAATTCCTATTTTTTCTGGAAAAAGAGGGAGCTTTTTTTTCCTCGATAAATCAAAAAGGCCTTCTTGAGAAAGTTTTCGTTTCAATTCCTCGAACTTTTCTAACAGTGATCCAGCCCCTTTTTTCTTAGCTTCTAGCACCCTGAGTTGATACTGTCCTTTTGTCTCGTAAACCGTTAACAACCCCCTGACCACAACAGAAAGCCCATCTCTTAACTCGAATGTGAGCTTCTGGGCCTCACTCCTAAAAAATACAGCGTTGATCACAGCTGTTTCATCTTTCAATGTAAAATAACAATGTCCAGAACTAGGAATTCTTAAGTTGGAAATTTCCCCAATTACCCAGACTTCTCCAATTTGCCCTTCCAAAAGAAATCGAATTTTTTTTGTCAACTCGCTAACCGTCCAAGGGGCACTGAAGCCATCAAAAAGAGCATTTTGCCGTGCAACATCGCTCTGCCAAAGATCCAATTCCGTTTCTTTCATCACTGATTTTAGTGGATAAAGAGATTATTTGGCATATTTTTTGATCCAATCCAAGCAGAGATCTTTCAGCACCTTAGGATACAATTCATGCTCTGCTTGTTGTATTCTAGCATGTAAACTTTCCGGAGTATCCCCTGGCAGAACAGGAACCTTAGATTGGGCAATGATTTTACCCCCATCCACCTCTTTGCTTACCCAATGAATGGTGCAGCCAGTTTCCGCAACGCAAGCCTCTAACGCTGCTTTCCACGCTTCCTTTCCTTTGAAAGCAGGCAACAAAGAAGGATGAATATTCACTGTCCTGCCTTCAAAGGCCTTAAGAAAAGTCTCTTTTAAAACACGCATAAAGCCAGCTAGGACAACTAACTCAGAATGATACTGTTTTAAAACACGAACAAGTTCTTCTTCAATCCATGGCTCCAGCCAAGTTTTGTATTTTCCACAAGGCAACACTGCTGTGGGAATACCCAGCTCGGTAGCTCTTTTTATAATCAAAGCCTCAGGATTGTCCGAAACCACCACACAAATCCTAGCAGGGAGTTGGCCCATAGAGACCGCTTTAGCAATGGATAAAAAATTGCTGCCTTTCCCAGAACCAAGCACAGCAATGTTGACTAGCTTAGAATTTGACATGAGAATGCTCAGCTTTGACATTCCTCATTAATCTGCAGAGGGGACTCCTTTTCGTATTCTTTCCACTATTCCCGAAGTCGATCGACCAGGATATAAGGGAACAAATTTGATGAGTGCCTGGCATCTGTCTAGAACTTCTTTTTCCTCCTGGTGGATCGTTTGGGAAGAATAGTCTGCACCCTTAACATAAATCACAGGCCTAACCAAAGAAAGAAATGTCGTGGCTCGTGCTTCTGGAAAAATAGTCACAGCATCCACATACTTAAAAGATCCAACGATAGTGGCTCTTTCCCACTCAGAAAAGTAAGGTCTTTGAGCCCCTTTTAATTCTTTTACCGACTGATCCCCATTGATGCCTACCCAAAGAAAATCTCCCAATTTTTTTGCCTCTCTGAGAAGGGTCAAATGTCCAAAATGGAATAGATCAAAACAACCATTGGTCACGACAATGCTTCTAGTTTCTAGGAACTGACGAAAAGCAACCACTTTATCCATGGGTATAAACCAAAAGCTTGTTTCCATTCCCAATAAAGCACTTCGAGTATTCATGATTGTGCTTTGAATTATTCAATACCGATCATTTTTTCAGGCTGCACATACCGGTCATATTCCTCTGCGGTCAATATTCCCAATGCTATAGCTGCTGTTTTCAAAGAGCAGTTTTCCTGGTAGGCTTTTTTGACAATTTTTGCAGCCAAATCATATCCAATTTTAGGTGTCAACACGGTGATGAGCATCAATGAATTATCAACATATTCTTTCAATTTCTTAATATTGACTTGCAACCCCTCGATACAAAAGCGTCTAAAGTTCTTACATGCATCAGCTAAAAGACGGATGGACCGAAGGACATTCCATATAATAAGAGGCTTAAAAACATTCAATTCAAAATTCCCCTGGCTTCCCGCTATGGCTACGGCTGTATCATTACCCATGACCTCAATGCAGACCATGGAGAGCGCCTCCGCTTGCGTAGGATTCACCTTGCCAGGCATAATAGAAGAGCCGGGTTCGTTTTCAGGAAGTATTAATTCCGCAAGCCCACATCGTGGACCAGATCCCATTAAACGAATATCAGAAGCAATTTTAAACAGAGAGGCAGCTAGTCCTTTAAGAGCCGAACTTAATGCTAGAAGTGGTTCGTGACCAGCCAGATAGGCAAACTTATTTTGAACCGAAAAAAAGGGAAGATTCGTCCATTGGGCTATTTTTTTTGCTACCTCTTCTCCAAAAAGCGGATGCGCATTGATCCCTGTGCCTACGGCGGTGCCGCCAATAGCCAATCCATAGACTTTCTCTAAGCTAGATTTTATATGAGAAATACCAATATCAATCTGAAAAACATAACCACTGAATTCTTGTCCAACGGAAATCGGAGTCGCATCCATCAGATGGGTACGACCTATTTTTATAATGTGAAAAAATTCCTTTGATTTCAATTCTATAGCATCCCTTAGCTTAGAAACTTCAGGCAAAAGAAGATTGTGAGTTGATAAGGCTGCAGCAATATGCATAGCCGATGGGAAAACATCATTAGAAGACTGGCAGCGGTTCACATCGTCATTAGGATGTACAGGACTTTTAGATCCAAGAGGAAACCCAGCCAATTCGTTTGCTCGATTGGCAATGACTTCATTGCAATTCATATTTGTTTGAGTGCCACTGCCAGTTTGCCACACATGGAGTGGAAAATGATCATCCAACTGGCCTTGATAAATTTCATCACAAGCTTTCAGAATCCATTTTTTTTTCTCTTCGGAAAGCAACTTCAATTCGGCATTGGTTAATGCAGCCGCTTTCTTGATCAATGCCAAGGCTCTAATCAGCTCAATGGGCATTTTTTCTTGACCAATTGAAAAATGAATCAAGGACCGAGCCGTCTGGGCTCCATAATATTTATCTGAAGGAACATCAATAGTTCCAAGAGAATCTGTTTCTTGTCGGTAAGTTACCATAAATTTCCTTTTTCTTACTTTTAACAATCGCAAAAGCTCAGTTATAAAATAGCGCCTTTAGCTTTTCTTTTTCCTCTTCATTTAATTTAGGATAATCCAGTTGTAAGGCTTCCATTTTTTCTACGATTATGCTAGCAGCCAGCAGTTGGCTGTACCACTTATGATCTGCTGGTAAAATGTACCAAGGACATTGTATGGTAGAAGTCTCTGAAAGCAGCTTTTCATAGGCAGCAATATACTCAGGCCATTTTTTTCTTTCCATCAGGTCCGAAAGAGATAATTTCCACTGCTTATCTTCCCTTTCGATTCTTTCTGCCAATCGCTTATCCTGCTCTTTTTTTGATAAATGAAGAAAAAACTTGATAATCAAAAGCCCGTTTTCTACAAGAAACCGTTCAAAGTGGTTGATGGCCGAAAATCTTTTTTCCCAGAATTTTTCATCAACAGTCTGTTGAGGAAACCTTTCTTTTTCAAGAAGTTCTGGATGGACTCTAGTCACCAGAAGTTCTTCATAATAAGATCTATTGAAAATTCCAATGTGACCTTTGGCAGGTAATCTTTTCCAACATCGCCATAAAAAGTCATGTTCTAATTCCTCAACTGTAGGTTTTTTAAAACTATAAACCTCAACACCCTGCGGATTTAATCCAGACAAAACATGTTTAATCAGACTATCCTTCCCCGCACAATCCATTCCTTGTAGAATAATCAGTAAAGAATAGGTATTCCGGGCATAAAATTTATCCTGCAAACTGATCATTTTTTCTATATCTGCACTCAGCTTTGTTAAAGCTTCTTCTTTCCTCCTAAAATGGCCTGTATCGGCAGGATCAAAATCCGCTAAAGAGACCTTTTGCCCTTCTTTAATTAGATAAGCAGCCGTATTCATCATACTTTTCAATAATAGGCTTTTATTACATACTGCATGAGCATCCGTTGCGCATTAAAAAAAGAACCATTAATGGCGATGCAGGAACGCATAATTAATGAATAAGCATCCTTATTCTTATAAAAGAGGGGCATAACTACTTTTTCCAGTTTGTCATAGAGAGCCTCAGCATCCCGATCGTTGCTATGGTCATCTTCTCCTCCTTCTTTTCTTTGAAAATGATCCATCCCAATAGACCATCCAGTCATCCCCTCAATGCAGCCCTCTATCCACCATCCATCCAGAACGCTCAAAGAGGGAACACCATTGATAGCCGCTTTCATCCCACTGGTTCCAGAAGCTTCCAATGGCGGGAGCGGATTGTTTAACCAGAGATCGACTCCAGCCACAATCCTTTTAGCTAAAGCCAAATCATAATTTTCTAAAAAAACAAGTTTTACTTCAGGACTCAAAGAAGAATGGATAGCATGGATTCTTTGGATAATTTTTTTGCCCTCTTCGTCTTTAGGGTGCGCCTTGCCTGCAAAGACTAATTGCAGCGGTCCTATGGCTTTTGCAATAGAGTTTAGCCGATCAAGATTGGAAAAAATAAGCTCTGGTCTTTTGTATGCGGTCATTCTTCGGGCAAAACCAATTGTAAAATTATCAATCTCCATGCCAATGTTTTTCTGTCTATTCACAAAGTCCAATAAATGCCTTTTGTTAATCAAATGGGCTTCCCAAATTTGCTTTAAAGGAATAGCAATAGCATAACGAATACTGAAAATATCCTCCCTCCAGTGAGGGATATGTTTATCAAAAAGTTCCTGAATTGGCTGACTGGCCCAAGAGGGCACATGGACCCCATTAGTGATGGCATCTATTTCATAATGGGAAAAGAGCATTCGAGAAACTTCCGAATGTCTTTTGGCAACGCCGTTAATATAATGACTAAGATTTAAAGCTAGATAAGTCATGTTTAGGAAGTCCCCACAACAGAAAATATCCCTGAGCTCCCCATAATAGAAAGGAAAGAAAGGTAAAACCTCTTTTACAAGAGAAAGAGGAAACTTATCATGACCAGAAGCCACCGGTGTATGCGTTGTGAAAACACAAAGGGCCCTGACCGCTTCGATATCCTCCCAAGAAATAGGCTCATGCTTTGTTTCGGATATTTCTCTAAGCAACTCAAGAGTCAAGAGGCTAGAATGGCCCTCATTCATGTGAAATCTATCTATTTTCTTATAGCCTAAAGCCCGAAGCATCCGTACGCCTCCAATCCCTAAAACAGCCTCTTGACATAATCTATAACGGTCATCTCCACCATATAAAAAACCACTAAGACTTCTATCATAAGGATCGTTTTCTGGAAGATCGGTATCTAAAAAATAAACAGGAACTTTATGCTCATTCTGCTCAATTTCATAGAGCCAACAGCGAACCGTCACCTCTCTATTTTCCAGTTGAATTTTTATTCGGGGTTGCTGTTCTACAAGAAAATCATCAACTACCCATTCTACGGGTTCTTCTCTTTGGACTCCATGCTCATCAATCTTTTGAAAGAAATACCCTTTGCGATAAAGCAGACTAACTCCAACCATCGAAAAGCCGACCGAAGCAGCGGCACTTAATGTGTCTCCAGCCAAAACACCGAGTCCTCCACTATAAGTAGGAATGCGCTCATCAACAGCGATTTCCATTGAAAAATAAGCAATAGTGCGATAGATAGAATTTTTAAAATGATTCATTTTAGGGGGTATGGCTTCTCACACCCAGAGGACTATGCTTAGCTTTTTGATTGTATACTGAAGAATAGAGAATATCAAACTTTATTCCCAACTCCTACAAACAAAAATATTGTCTTGCTTACTTTGCTCGCATGCATAAAAATGATAAAAAAATGAAAAGATCCCTATTGGGTCTATTGCTTTTCATTTTTTTTGTTTTAATTCACAACTTCTTCTCCTGTCTCAATGCAGCCGTTCTTCTTGGGATTGACGTTTTACGGGAAGAAAATTTCGCCCCTTTAAGAGGGAAAAGAGTAGGACTTATTACTAATCAAAGTGGTGTAGATTCTCATGGAGTACCTACCAGACTGATACTCCAAAAGGCACCTGGGGTCAAACTCGTCAGCCTTTTTGCCCCAGAGCATGGCATTGAAGGAAAAATCAAAGCCGGAGATGAAGTTCCCTCTCATCGAGATAGACTGACGGGTTTAAAGGTTTTTTCCCTCTATGGAGCAACAAAAAAGCCGACGCAGGCAATGCTAAAGAATCTTGATTGTTTAGTTTTCGACGTTCAGGACATTGGCTGCAGAAGCTATACTTTCGTAAGCACTATGGTGGCAGCGATGGAGGCCTGTGGAGAAGCCCAAATTCCTTTTTATGTACTAGATAGACCTAATCCTCTTGGTGGACTACGTGTGGAGGGACCAATGGTTAATCCCAGCTGGAAATCCTTCGTCAGTTTTATTCCTGTACCTTATGTGCATGGAATGACAGTGGGAGAAATAGCCCAGATGGCTAATGACAGGGGGTTCATCTCGCATCCCTGCCAACTTTATGTAATTCCCATGAAAGGATGGAATCGATCCATGGTATGGCAAGATACTGGCTTGCGATGGATCCCTACCTCTCCCAATATACCAAGAGAAGACACCCCTGTTTACTATGTCGTCACAGGTCTTGTTGGCAGTCTATCAGGACTTGAACTTGGAACAGGCACAACAGAAGCCTTTAGGCTGATAGCAGCCAAAGGACTGGATGGCTATCAGTTGGCAAGAGAAATAAACGGATTGAATCTTCCTGGAGTTCTTGCTGTTCCTAGATCTATTAATGGACTTATTGGATTAGAATTGCAGATCGATCCTAAAACTCCTGCCAATCTCACCGCTCTTGCTGTCTTTCTTGCGTCTCGAATCAACAACATGGCCCATCCAAGTCCTTTTCAAAGATCTTCTGTTGCCCATAGAAACCTTTTTTTTAAAGTCTATGGCAGTCCTCTTATTCTGACAGAGCTCAATACCTACAGATCCCTTCAATCCATTGCACGAAAATGGGCTTATGAGCTAAATGCTTTTTTATTAGCCAGAAACCGTTATTTGCTCTATCCAAGTAAGATAAAAACCATAGAGGAAAAAATTCCCATCAAAAAGGCACAAAAGGTCAACAGGACAGAGGACTCTGATTCTTTTAAGTAACAATACGTTGAATGTTTTTTTCAAAATCAGCCGTTACAACTTTTTTAGCCACAGATAACGCTTTTTTTTCCTTTTCCTTTTCAAGAGTATCCAGTAGCAAGATAAAGTTTTTGAAAGATTTATTCTGTCCTTCTTTAAGATATTTCCTGTTCATAAGAAAAGAGGCAAGCACATGAAAATCATGTGCTTGACCAAGTAGTTGTTCGATCTGTTTAAATTTTTTTAGGACTTTGCTTAGCTCTTTAGAAGCGTTTTGCCGCATGCAAAGATCAAGGAGATAGTAAAATCTCTTTGTTTTGAGTCTCCAACGATGAAACGAATCAGCCGATTCTTCTTTTATAGCTCTTTGCATTGTTTTTTTTACAGCTTGAAATCCTTTTGTTAATCTTTCTAAGATTATTTTTTTTTCGATTGCTCGTTTAGCTAATTGACTAAGCAGCTTTTCTTTGGCTTCTAAAAGCACTTCCATAGCCGAAGCAAGCTTTTTAGAAGCATCCATCTTCTCCCCATTAGAAAAGGATTGGTTTTGGTTCCATTCCAACGATTGTTCTTCCAAAAGACGATCAATTTCGTTGGGAATTATCAATTGAGGATCATCTTTCTTAATTTTTCTAAGAACATCTAGCGACACATGCGAATCTCTTATAGAACCTAAGCTTGACATAGCCATCTTGACACGATGCTTTTCTTTTTCTAAAAGACGGCAATCAAGTATTGGCTTAAAAAAATAATAAAGGGCACGCAATTTTTTGCCTAATACTCTTAGATCATGGATCTGTTCAGCGAAGCTTTCTGGATTTTTCCATTTCAAAAGGTCCTTGGAGGCAGTATCCCATAAATCCAGGCATTCCTGCTGTTTGCTTATTCTCCTAACTAGCTTTTCCATAATAAGAAAAGATCGGTTAAAAAATATCTATCAGTTTAAAAAGAAAAAAAAGGGCCAATTTCTTCTCTTTTATTCTTTCCATTGACAATCATTTTTTTAAGAAATAAAGTTTAAAACATGCCAAGAGAACAGATCATCCTTGAATGCACGGAAGCGAAGGCCGAAGGCAAACCTGCTTCTCGCTACTATGGAACAAAGAACAAAAAGTTACAACAAGGCAAGATTGAACTCAGAAAGTATAATCCTTTTCTTAGACGTCACACCCTACATCGAGAAATTAAATAAAAAAAGCTATAGAAATAGGCTAATGGGTTAGTTAAATTTCTCCTTTTGCAAAAGGAGATTTGCTATCTCCCAATCTTCTTGCAATGTCATCTTCATGTTATTTCCTTTATAGAAAACGACTTTTACAGTTCCCCCAATTCGCTCAACAGCGGAGGCATCATCGGTTACTATATCCCCTTGGTTTTGTAATGCCATATAGGCCTTTTCCAATAAAGACCTTTTAAAAATCTGAGGCGTCTGCACCGTCCATATTTTGCTTCTGTCCAGGGTCTTAAGGATTTTTCCATCCATATCTACTTCTTTTAGAGTATCCGAACAAGGTTTCCCGCAAACAGCTGCTCCCATTTCTCTTGCTGCTTGGAAGACTACTGAAATAAGTCCTTCGCTAATAAAAGGTCTAGCCGAGTCATGAACCATTACATATTCCCAAAGAGAATCCAAAGCCAATAATCCCTGATAGACCGAATCTTGCCTTTCTTTGCCCCCTTCTACAATTTTTATATCTTTACCATGACAAAGGGTTGAAATTTTTTCCATCGCCCTTTCGAGATTTTCTTTCGATACAACCACGACAATTTGTCCCACTAAAGGAGAGCTCAGAATTCTATGCAAACAGATTTCCAAAGGACATAGTCCATTAGCAAACGGTTTGAATATCTTGTCAAAACCCATCCGCTTGCTTTGTCCAGCCGCAACAAGAATGGTTCCTATAGAAGCATTCATCGTGTCTATTTGACATTGCTTTTTCCCATTTTTGCCTTTAGAACCGGGCCTTTGGTTTTTGTTCCTTCGCGGGCTTGCACCGATTCTGCTTTAGCTTCTTCTTTGGCAGCAACATCCGAATAAAAAAGAATGCCTTTTTTTCGGAGATTGAAAACGAAAGCGGACAGATTTTCTGAAATTTCAGGATCGTTAAGAATCTTTGCTAGTGGTCCTTTACCATACTGAGCGTCTGCCAGTAGCTGATCAGTTCGACTCAAAACCAACCGCAACTCCTTTATAGTAGCTCGAAGATCAGCTGCAGTTTCCTCTGTCAATACATTCTGATTGATCCTGTTTACAATGGTTCCCGCCCCTTCAAGTAATTGGGTCGCCGAATTTATTAAAGGAGTGATCTGACTTGTCACATCACTTAAGGTTGAAGCTCTAGTTCCCCGAACCTTATCCCCATTCCGTAAAAAAGGAGCCGTTACTCCTTTAGGAGTAATGGCAATAGCTTTATCCCCTAACATCCCTACATCTACAATTTGAAACAAAGCATCCTTACGGATTTTAGCATCAGCGTTAATTTTTATATCTACCTCCACTGCCCTCCCCTCCCTTATTTGCCGTGGGGTACTGATCACTCTACCAACTGGTGCACCCGCAAAATAAACAGGCGCACCCTTAATCAATCCATAAGCATTAGGAAACTCGACAGTAATTTGATATGAAGGACGAAATTTTTCCCCATACCGGCCGAAATAAATGATCAATGCCCCTAAAATCGCTAGTCCTATCAAAAGAAATAAACCCACCTTCAATTCCAAATTTTTTGGTTCCATTTCAATTACACCTCACTTCGGATTCTATAATCCCATGTACAAAATTCCGAATCACTGGATCCTTAGAAGATTCGAACTCTTGTGGGGTCCCAATAGAATAAATTTTACCATTATAGAGCATGGCTACAGTGATTCCCAATTGCCGAACCGCCTCCATATCATGGGTAACTATAACAGTAGTTACATTAAATTCTTTGTTTAAAGAACAAATAAGAGCGTTAAGTTCCGAAGAGGCTATAGGATCAAGTCCAGCAGTGGGTTCATCGAAAAATATGATCTTCGGTTTGGCTATAACTGCACGAGCCACGGCTACTCTTTTTCGCATTCCTCCACTAAGCTCAGATGGCATCTTCTTTTCCTGGCCTTTTAACAAAAGCCTTTCTAAAAGTTCACTCACTTCTTTCTTAATCTCTTTTTCACTCATTCCTCCTTTTTCCCGCAAGGCAAAAGCAACATTTTCTTCAACGGTCATAAAATCAAATAGGGCACCATTCTGAAAAACCATTCCCATATCTCTCCGTAAGGGAGCAAGTTTTCTTTCCGAAAGGGTTACAATATTTTGACCCTTATACCAAACTTCTCCAGAATCTGGCTTTATTAAGCCAAGAATAATGCGTAAAAGGACACTTTTACCCCCTCCGCTCCTTCCTATAATCATGAACCGGTCTCCTTCAAGGATTTCAAAATTGACTCCATCTAAAACAACTGTTCCATTGAAAGTTTTTTTGATATTGACTACCTTCAGCATCTTTCTGCTACCTTTTTGTGCGATTCAAGAACAAATAAGTTCTTTTCCCTGCTCTCTTTTTTTGTTTCTCTACCCTTCTCCATCATTTATCAGTTATCAGACACAAACAACAGAACACCCACATACTTATATTTTCTTACAAATACCCACCTTATAAGCATTTGTCATTTATCTATCTCTTCTTTATCCTGCAAACAGGATATTCATAAGAAAACTAAAGAAAAAGTTAGAAATAAGAATGGATATCGAAGAATATACCATTGCCTGCGTCGCAGCAATCCCTACTCCTTCAGCACTCAATTGACAATTAAGTCCCCGATAGCAGCTAATCAATACAATCAGTCCCCCAAAAAACATCCCTTTTAATTCTCCCATCCATACATCATCAAGCGATGTAAAGCGGATTGTATTTTCCCAATAATAAGCAGGCTCCACTCCCAGCAATGGCACAGAGACCAAATAGCCACAGAGAATACCTACTCCCGAAGTAATAGCCACAAGCAACGGCATAGAAACAACCAGGCCCAAAAAACGTGGCACAACCAGATATTGGGTCACGTATACTCCCAGAGCCCTCAAGGCGTCAATCTGTTCGGTCACTCTCATTGTTGAAATTTCTGCAGCCATTGCAGAACCTACTCGACCCGACACCATTAGAGCACAGAGTACAGGCCCCAATTCCCTTAACATGGCTAAAGTTACGACTGGGCCCGTAGCTGAACTCATTCCAAGTTTTCCAAAATGAAACTGCACTTGGGCTGCAAAAACAGCGCCTGTAAAAGCTCCGGTTATTAAAACTATCATCTGGGATTTTGCCCCAATAGATAAAATCTGCATCAAAAACAGCTTCCAACGTAATGGAAAACTAAAAAAGGAATAAATGGTATCAAGGAGGAGGAAAAAAATTTCACCCGTGCTTCTTAAAAATTGAATACACTGATGCCCAAGACGCTGTATCAATTTAATCCTCCTTTTTCTGTAACTGGATAGTGCTTTATTTTTTCGTTTTAATAAAAAAGAAAAAAAAAGAAAAAATTAAATTCCTAAAAATAAAAGAAAAAACTTATTCACTCTTTTTTGAAGATAAATAAGATATTTGAACTATCCTTTCCAAAAGGAAAACAAATGTAGCAAAGGTTGGCAATTCCTCTAGGAATGAAGCTATAGTATTATGATAGCTCTATGCACCCGTAGCTCAGTGGATAGAGCAGCGGATTTCTAATCCGTTGGTCGCGTGTTCGAATCACGCCGGGTGCGCCACGATAAATAGCCAAAAATCAAGAGTAGATCAAGATGGTAAGTTAAACTCAATAAAACTTATAAAAATGGAACAGTACCTCAGAATACATAAAAAAGCCCAAAAATTTTATCTCTCCTACAAGAATTTTTAGAATTTTTACTCTACCGACTGTCTCATTGGGAAGAAAGAAAGTATTTCGTTTACGGTTTCGGAGTAAAAGCATAACAATCAAGAAGATTTTTTAAGTTCTTCTACATCCAGTCGAACGGCTTTAGCCAAAATTTTTTCTATTAACTCTATTCTTTTCCCCTGCTCGGCGAACCTCGCGTTCACTGCTTCAAACCTGGAATTCATTTCTGAGCGGAGATCATCCAGCCTTTTCTCCATCGCTTCAAACCTAGAATTCATTTCTAACCGTAGGCTGTTCATTTCCCCTCGAAGACTGTTCATTTCCCCTCGTAGACTATTCATTTCCCCTCGAAGACTGTTCATTTCCCCTCGTAGACTATTCTGAAACCAGACCACAGCACCTATAACAGTAATGATTACCGTAATTGTTTGAACCCACTCCATTACTTAAGATTATCCAGTGCTTTATCTTTTTTGCAAGAAAACTATCGTTCTATGATAATACTGAGAGAGCATAGCATCTTAGTTTTGTGTCATAGATAGGATTCAGACAAGCCCACTGGCGTTACTTACTGTTACTAGAGAAGTAGTTGCCTTTCATAATAGCCTACGATTGGGAATGGAATAACCATTGAGGTTCCAGTTTTTTTACATTAGCTACAGAAGTTGTTCATGTTGCTTTATCCATAAAGTACAAACTCTGGTGAACTCAACATGCTTTTGGATTGACATCCTCCCCATGCCTAAAGGCAGGGGATTCCTGGAGATAACTGACCAGATTTAGCCAGGGCAAGCTCTCCGATGAGGGTGTTGAGGTTTTGATAGACCCTGACACTCTCATCGGCCT
>NZ_LXQB01000035.1:0-776 GCF_004421185.1 Methylacidiphilum sp. Yel
GGAGGGAGCGGCCTTACCCGCTTGGCAGTATTTGGGGGATGTAGGGGTAGGATTGGATGTTGTGCACCGGTATGGGACGACTCTTAGCGCCTATGCGGCTTTCCCAATAATGTCTATTAATGTACCGGTGGATCAGCGGAATTATGCTACAGGAGGAAGAGCAGCTATTCTGTTTGTGTTAAGACAAAATTTTTGATTTTTTTTTGTTGACGGTTAGAAAAGGAATAGAGAACATGCGGACAATATAAAGGAGGGAAGGAATAGGCAAATATTTTATTTTTTTTATTATTTTTTGGTTGACAGAGTGAAAAGAAAGTTAGATAACACTCCAGCGAGTCTAGAAAATTAAAAATAATTCAAGGAGGAAAACTAAAGTGAATAGAAAGTTCTTAAGAAAACTCTACAAGGCGCTTTTAATTTTAGCGGCTGGGCTATGGTTAAGTCTGGGGCAAAAAGGTTGGGCAATCCCGTTTTCAAATCAATTACCTGGAAATGGACAATGGGTATCAGGAACACCTTCAACAGCTCCAACGTATACAGGTGTGCTAGGATCAGCAACGTTAACAGTATCTGCACCTACAGGCATACTATGGGGTTCAGCTGCACCGAACATAACAAATGTTCCAGGAAGTGCGCCTGGGTTTAATATTGGTCAAAGTGCCACTTTAACTATAAATGGTGGTTTTCCGGTGTTAAACGTGGATGTCACGGGGAATCCATCCTACATCATGGGGTCCTTAACTGCTGCTGCTAGTACCCCTGTATTTGTGGCTAAT
>NZ_LXQB01000035.1:872-4318 GCF_004421185.1 Methylacidiphilum sp. Yel
TATCGGAATTGCTGCGCCTGGGTCTATAACTGCAACTAATTTTTTTGATGTGCTTTCAGGATATCAATTTACTGGATATACCCCTTCTACAGGGACTTTTCTTCCGGGTCCCTCCCCGATTCCTGGAAGTACTGGGTCTATTACAATTAGTGGGCCCAGTAGTGGTACTTATAGCTTTTTGAATGGTGATTTTGTTAGGTCTTCTGGGAGTATTACGACCAATGGGAATCTTATCCTTCCTGGTGGGGTTTTTACACAATGGGGAACGGGGAATAGTTCAAATCTAGCTTTGGGAGTGTTAACCAATAATGGGACACTTAGTTTTGCATCTAGTCTTACTGGTGCATCAACAACTGGGTCGATTGTGAATAATGGGACGATTTTGGCCAATGCAGGTAATTTGAATATAACTGTTGGAGGAAGTATTACCAATAATCCAGGGGCGACTATAGATGGTGGTGGCTTTAACGTCTTATTAAAAACTGTTGGAGGGGGGATTAACAACATGGGAACGATCAGTGGGTTTGATAGAGTTTCACTCCAAGCTTCTAATCCAAATCAATTGGGACCTTATATTTTTGGGAGTATTTCGAATACTGGAACGATTAATATTACTGATCCAAATTCATCGACTAATCCTGCCTCTTTTTTGGGAATTATATCAACTACTGGTTCAGTGTTTTTAAATGGGGTTGTTAATACGGCCGATCCTAATGGAGTGTCACATGCATACTTTCATACAAACTCTGTTGGTAATTTCGGCATGAACATGGATGCTAATGTGACGGCAAAAACTGTTAACTTTTCTGTGCATAATCTGACGGGTTCTGGGGTATTGACGGCCCAAACGGTTCATTTAAATGTAACAGGTAACGTGCGGAATGTGGTTAGTCCAACCAATCCGCTTCTTAACGGGTTTACCATTGCTAATGGACCGTTTAGTTCTACTTCGATTTTTATTGATGCTGATGGGATTGCTCCGCAGATTATTAACCTGCATGTGAATGGGAATGCGACGATTGATTCAGCGGATACCAGTACGTTTTTTAATTCAGTAACTAGTCCTACAACAGGTTTAACCAATCCTGTACCTAATGCTGGGGGGAATCTGCTTGTGAATGCTACTGGCAATCTGACGGTAAATGGTAGCGTTCCGAGTTCTTATGCCTTGAGTACGGATATTTTAGGATTGTCTAATGCGTTTGTGTTTCCTGGAGGGGTAGCGTTAAAGGCAGGGGGGATGTTGACGCTGAATACTACGATTGACAATGGGTATACGGCGGTTGCTGGGCCAAATTACCAAGGCGTATTTTTATCGGCTCCACAGATATTTGTAAGTGGGCCTTTTGTGACCAGTGGCAACACGATAGTGCATGCGAGTGGACCGATCAGCGCTGCGGTGTATGTGGCAACACCCGTATCGCCCGTTTTTCCAAGTATTTATACAGCCGTGTTAAGTACGACAAACGGGCCGGTGGTCAGCTCATTCCCATGGCCATAATTGGTTAAGGGATTGGAATTAGGTTCTTACAAAGAGAAAAAAAGGGAAGCTTTTTTATAAGCTTCCCTTTTTTTTGTTTTGAATGGGAGGAAAGGTTTAGAAAAAAAAATATGAGTAAGGGGGGGGCTAAATTTTAGCGGATAGACTAGAAGTCCCAACGAGAAAAATAGGGAAGGACAATGAGACTGTGTTCTTCTAAATAATAGAAGTGTTTTTATTTCAACTTTTATAAACTATAACACATTACTATTAAAATATTAATAAGTTTATTATATTTATGATTTGCATCTCTTGTTATTCTTTTATAGAAAAATAGAAAAGAATCGGATCTGGGAACCACAATGAAAAACACGAATCGGCTGCTGGGAAGTTCCATTTTCTTTTTAATTGCCTGCGGCTTAATTTTTACAAGGCTTTCTTCTTTTGCCCTTCCTGGATTCGGCCAGCTTCCTGGTCATGGAGTGGTAGCTAATGGGGTAAGTGGCGTGAGTTATAACTTGACAGCTCCTAATCAGGCAACGCTGACGGTATCAAGTCCAACGGCGATTCTCTGGCAAAGTTCAGGAGGCACTTTAAATGTGACTGGTTCTGGTCCTGGATTTAACGTGGGATCCGGTGCCATCTTTATTATTTCTTCAACAAACACCGCTTACAATCCAGTGCTAAACGTAGACACTACGGGTAACCCTTCGATGATCTTTGGAAGGGTGCAATCTGTATCAACTGCACCGTTTATTTTAGCAAATGGCAGTGGGATTGTCGTTGGTTCTTCAGGAATTATTACTTCTCCTGCAGGGGTAGGAATTATTGGCTATAATGTACCTCTTTCGGTGGCTCAAGACTTTACTGGGTATGGGCTTGGAATAGTCCCTGGATTGACGGGCAGTTATGTCACGATTCAGACAGGAGCCTCGATAACTTATGGACCTACAAATATTCCTCCTATTACTAAAGGAAGCCCAGTTGGAAGCGCCCTTTTAGTGACAGCTCCGCAGATTACTGTGGGGATTGCTACTGCAAGCTCGTTGAATGGAGGCTCTGCCAATCATTTTCTTGATTTTCTTTCTGGATATCAGTTTCTCTTTTCGTTCCGAGTCCTTGGAGACAATAACGGGTTTCGGATAGCACCCACTCCTATTTCCGGCAGCAGCGGGTCAATTACTATTAACGGTTCTTCTTCAGGCAGCCCTTTTTCGTTCCCGACCTATTCCTACTTGCTTTCTTCCGGGAACATCATTACAAAGGGCAATGTGGTTTTGCCGGGGGGTCCATTTATTCAATGGGGAACTGGAAACAAGGAGGTGTGGCAAGGTTGGCTATATAACTATGGGAACATCGCTTTTGCACAGACTTTGGATCCTCAAACTCTTTCTACTCGTGGGTCTTTATTGAACTATGGATCCATTTTTTCCTATCCAGCCGCACCGTTTTACAATGCACAAGGTCAGTTGCTCTCTATCCCAAGCACTCCAACCTTAGTTCTTTGGGTGAATGGGTCAATCATTAATCAGGCTGGGGCAGTGATGAACGCGAGCTCGACGATAAGTGGAAGCTCGACAACAGGGGGTATTGATTTGTGGGCACAGCAAGGAGCGATTATCAATCATGGGTGGATGCAGGGCTATGATTTTATCAATCTTTTTGCTCAGAACCCAAACCAGTTAAACACTCAGTTTCCGCTGGGAAGCGTGTTTAGTAATGGGACTTTAGCGATTTCAAGTCCAACGGCTTCCACAGATTCTTTTACGAACCCAGGTAATGGAGCGATTAGCGCTTTTGCTCCATTATATCTGCACCAACTCACAACCACACCGAACATTAATCTTTGGATAAGCAGTGCTACGGGTAATGTGTATTTGCCAAGCGGATCGATTCAAATAAGCGATCCCAATGGTATTCATGCGGCGGCCTTATCCGCTTCGAAATCTGGTGGGGTGTTTCTTTT
>NZ_LXQB01000035.1:4378-4599 GCF_004421185.1 Methylacidiphilum sp. Yel
TTCTTAACGGGTTTACCATTGCTAATGGACCGTTTAGTTCTACTTCGATTTCTATTGATGCTGAGGGGAGTACTCCGCAGATTATTAACCTGCATGTGAATGGGAATGCGACGATTGATTCAGCGGCTACCAGTACGTTTGTTAATTCAGTATTTTTTCCTACAAAAGGTTTAACCAATCCTGTACCTAATGCTGGGGGGAATCTGCTTGTGAATGCTACT
>NZ_LXQB01000036.1 GCF_004421185.1 Methylacidiphilum sp. Yel
TGTCCGCAGCGGCAGCTCGCAGACGAACGATGGCGCCTAGACTTGCTTCTTCTCAGACATTCTCTTTTGGGCCTTGTTGTTCGATTGGTACTCCACTCAGCCGTTAGAAGACAGATGGATGCATAAATTCAACCCCTAACGGGAAAAATCCGAACCCGCCTTATCCCCCTGTCTGAAGCCAGGGGCTTGCGGCGGCCGCATCCGGTCAGTTCGTCAGCAGTAGAAACTCACCGAAAAGACTCAGAAACGGCTCAATACCAAGCTTGAGTGTCTTAGGTGTCTACGGCTTTCAGACTGGGGGAATGTCTACGCTTCATGTTACTCGTTTAGGAGTTATTGTGGATTTGCTATTTTTAGAAGTTTGTGAAGGTTTTCTCTACTCCCCAAGGCAATAAGTGTCATTCCTGGACAAAGTACGGTTTTCCCACCTACGGAGTGGGTCCAGGTTCCGTCGGGCAGTTTGCATGCAAGAATGGTGACATTCAAATTGTTTCGAATTTGAGACTGAGCCAGAGTTTGACCGACAAGGGAAGAGCGCTTATCAACCAAGATTTGTTCAACAACAAGCTCTGTACCTTCCACATTGGCAACTTCGCAAAAAAAGTCAGCGACTTCAGGGCGTACTAGCATCGACACAATTCTCCAAGCAGAGACTTTTTGGGGAAGTAGCACTCGGTTTGCCCCCGCTTTTATCAATTTATCTTCAAAGTTCTTCGAAGAGGCTCTTGAAACAATTTGCAAAGAAGGGTTGAGAAATCTAGCTGTCAATACAATCAAAATATTTTCCTTGTCAATAGAAGTAGTCGCGGCTAGTCCGGCGGCCTCCTTTATTTTTGCTTCGCATAGGATTTCCTCCTCTGAGCCGCTTCCAAGGATTGCTAGCTCTCCAGAAGCGGTTAAATGAGCAATTTTTTCTGGATCAGTGTCGATAATCACATAGCTTTGTCCTTCTGATTTAAGCTCTTCGACGACATATCTGCCGGTTCTTCCATAGCCACACACGATATAATGGTTCTTTAATTGTTGAATCATCTTTGTTCTCCGTTTTCTCTCAGCATTTTCTTTCCATTCTCCGGAGGAAAAATAAGCTAAAGCACTCGAAGCTGAGTAGCCAGCCAAACTAACTCCGCAGATAATGAGAAAAATGGTAAATATTTTTCCCTCAGGAGAAAGGGGGACGACTTCTTTGTATCCCACCGTACTTAAGGTAATAACGGTCATGTAAATGGAATCAAGAAGCGATATTTTTTCAATGAACTTGTAGCCAATAGTACCGAGGAAAAGCAAAAGAATGAGAATGGAAAAAGCGGTCTGAAATTTTTTAGAAGAACGGTGTTGGGGATCGGTGTAGGGCACAGATTTTTTTTTCTACAGGAACAAATTATAACACAGGAGCATCTCCCCAGAGCTTTTCGAGTTCATAAAAGGCTCTTTCTTTTTCAGTAAAGACATGGATGAGGAGTGGACCGTAATCGATGATGATCCAGTGGCTTTTGGGAGAGCCATCGATATGGATCGGTTCAAGACGAAATTCTTCACGGATTTTTTTCTCCAGTTCAAAAACCAGCGCTTTTAAGTGAGGTTCAGAAGTTGCTGTGCAGACGACAAAAAAGTCGACAAAAGAAGAGATCTGCCGTAGATCTAAAACGAGGGGATCGAGCCCTTTTTTTTCCAGAATAATCGTTTTACATCTTTGAGCCAGCCTTAGATTGTCCCTTTCTAAAGCGGTGTGAGAAGAGGTAGGCGCAATGGGGTCAATTTTGTTTAAAACAATATCCAGAACTGCCTTATTTTTCCTAATGGCTTTTCTTTGACTCATGAGACAATGCTCTTTTATGACAAAAAGAAAAACGAAGTTGCTGAGAATAGAAACAATACAATCTATCAAGCCTTTTGTTCATTATCGGTTTTATTTGGTAGATAGATCGAATGTTTTTTAATATAACGAAAAACCGCACTTGGTAAAAGATGAATTACAGGAAGATTTTTTTTCACTCTTTCACGAATTTCACTAGAAGATATATCAATATATCTACTTATTGGCAAGCTCCTAAGATAACTCTTTTTTTCGAATGGAAAACCAGCCCTAGGGACTACAATAAATGTAACGATTTTGATAAGCTCAGCAAACTCTTTCCATCTTGGAAGTTCTTGGACTTGATCCGAACCAATAATCCAGAATAGCTCGATCTGTTCAAAGAGCTTTTGGAATGTCTTTGCCGTGTGGATAGAATAAGAAGGAGCAGGGCTTTGCAATTCAAAGGAAGAAAGTTCAAAGTTTTTGAATGGTTTGATTGCAAGCCGGATCATTTCTAGTCGGTCTTGAGCTGAAGCAATAGGATTGGTTGTTTTGAATGGGGAACGAGCGCAAGGCATGAAGATGATCTTCTGCAGAGCCATTTGTTCAAGGCAATCCATAGCGCTAATCAAATGACCATGATGGATAGGATCAAAGCTTCCGCCAAATATCGCTATCCGTTGTGCTGACATATTTCTGATCATAAAAGAGTCATTAAATTATAATTGACATTTCCTTTATAAGTTGGATTTGTTAGTCATTGTTATTGTTCTTGTTTGAAAATTCATAAAAAGCGGGCCGTGGCGCAGCCTGGTAGCGCGCTTGCTTGGGGTGCAAGAGGTCGCGAGTTCAAATCTCGCCGGTCCGATTGTTATCTTGTTTTATTTCTTTCTCCATTTAATATTTTTTATTATTATTGCTTATAAATTTCATTTATTGTTTTTAAACTTTTTGAAAAAAACCCCAACGCTTCCTTTATTTAGGCTATGAAAACCATGGAACGTTACCAAGTAGAAAATTATCCGGATATAGAAAGAATCATTCAGTTCGATTTTGTACGAGCAACAGAAGGAGCTGCTTTAACTGTTTACCGGTGGTTAGGCCGAGGAGAAAAAGAAAAAGCGGATGCTGCAGCCTCAGATGCTATTCGCGGTATGTTTGATCTTATGGATATCCGCGGAGAAGTTGTCATTGGCGAAGGTATAAAAGACAAGGCTCCAGGTATATTTAAAGGAGAAAAACTTGGCCGATGGACTGAAAATGCGCCTTTATATGATATAGCCGTTGATCCAATTGATGGAACTACCAATGTTGCTAAGGGTAGCGGAAGCTCTCTGTCTGTTATCGCTGCTGCTTCCCCTGAACCAGGAGTTGAGTGCGCTCTCTTGGATATCCCTTGTTTTTATGTCATGAAATTGGCTTATGGGCCACAGGTCAAAAATTATATCCGGTCCTTAGGGGTTGATTGTCTGAAACTCACAAGTCCTGTTGACGAACTCCTTCCGATCATTGCTAGAGGGCTGAGAAAAAGATTAACTGATCTGGTTGTATGTGTGTTGGATAGACCTCGACATGAACGACTAATCAAAGAAATACGGTCTATGGGCTGTGCCCTTCGACTTATTAGCGATGGGGATGTGACTGCTGCGATGTTGCCTTCTTTGCCGGCAGGAGGAATCGATGTGTATATTGGGATTGGAGGAGCGCCAGAAGCGGTACTTGCAGCAGCAGCAATCAAATGCCTGGGAGGAGAAATCCAGATTATGGTATGGCCAAAAGATGAAACAGAAAGACAATTTTTAATCGAGCAGGGTTGGGAAGACCGTCTCAATCAGATTTTCTATACTGATGATTTGGCCAAGGGAGGCAACATTATTTTTTGTGCTACGGCAATTACTGATTGTCCAGGCATTCCAGGCGTTCGGTTTACAGATAAATATGCCATTACGACTTCCCTTTTAATGAGGGCCAAGAATAGAACCATAAGAAAAATAGAGACTTATCACAACCTCAACTACAAAACTATTCGGCTCCGGAGCGAAATGGGAGAAAAGCTTGTCAGCACGCCAAAATTTAATGACATCCTCTAGAGATCCAGTGAGGCTTTTTCTATAGTAGAGTCCCCCAATAGCTACTTTGCAAGGGCTTACTTTTTTTGGTCTTTTTTCAACAAAGCTATACGCGCTCTTTCTAAAGCAGCACGTTCGGATTTCGTTAAACTGCCTATACCGCTTTTAGCAATTTTATCCAGAATGGCATCTATTGTTTCGTCTTCCTCGGTTTTTTTCTTATTATAGGCAGAAGGGGACTCTGAGGCCTTCGGTTTTTGTGCCTTCCGTTTAGCCATTCCTATTTTGAAAGAGGATAAATACTGTAGGATTTTTCTCCCAAGGATCGAATAAGTGGCAATCGCCACTGAACTCCAACACCAAAAGAGATGGATCCAAGACTTAGAAGCGATGTCGATTAACGAAAAAAGAGCAAGGAAAATAATGGCCACCCATTTTGCCTTGATGCCAAGAAAAAGCTCAGAGGAGGGGAATAAACAGGTGTAGGCAATGAATAAAGAAAAATGAATGAGATCTGACCCATTCATAATTCCACGGATTGTTGGATCAATAGCTGAAAGACCTAAAGAAAAGACAGCAGGCAAGAAAATAAGCGAAAAATAAAGAAGCAGATATTTAAGTCTTCCTAGAATGTGTTCAACATCATGGCCAAACCAGTAGAGAACCAGCATGTCAAGGGCGAATGCCAGAGAAGGGGTATGGACCCAAGGGTAAGTTAAGAGTTGCCAGAGCTTGGTATGGAGGAGTACAGCGCGCGTATTGAAAGAAAGTTCCACAAACCAAGAAGAAAAATCTAAAGCGGCAGCGAATACCCCAATAATAAAACAGACACAATGAGCAAGGATCAGAACACCGGTGACATACACCGGTCTGTTTTTCACCCAGAAGAGGGGCTCGCCGCTCTGTTCGTTGGACCAGTACGGCATGTTCATAATTTTGCTCAATATTGGATGATAAACAATCTTTTTCTCTTTAAACAAAACTGTAAAGTGGGATTTCTTTTCTCAATCTATTTTTTTTCTAAGGTTTGAGCAGCACAAACATCTGGTTATTTCCTCTCTGGAGGAAAACGGCCACACTTTCTGTTGCCGGAATCTGATTGATCAGCTGCAGGAATTCAGCGACCGAACGGACCTTAATTGGGGCACTTCCAGGCCTTCTAATTTCTTCGATAACATCTCCTGGATAAAGTAAGTCAAAAGCCGGATAGCCTTCTTCTACATCGACAAGATAAATGCCAGTAGCTTTAGGACTCAGAGATAACCGTGATCTTAACGTTGGATCTAGATCGACTACATGAAGACCGCCAAAGACATTTTGAAGATCTCCAGTGACAGTCACTTTCCATGACGGATTGCCTCCAGATTCATCGTTAGCGCCACTGGCAATATTTTCTGGCTGTTCGGTAATTTCCACATAGATCTGATGTTTTTGTCCTTCTCGGTAAAAAACGATAGGAATTTTGCTGCCTGCTGGGGATTGAGAGACAGAAATTCTCAGTTCGGCAGGATCCTTAACAGGGGTCTCATTGTACTTGACGATGATGTCTCCTCGTTGTAGGCCTGCTTTCGAAGCGGGGGAATGAGGTTCGACTTTCGTAATCAAAGCCCCTTCAGAAGTAGGCAAGCCAAAGATTTGCTGTAAGTCTTCGTCTACTTCCTGAGTTTCCACTCCAAGAAAGCCACGAATCACTTTCCCTTTGGTCAGGAGACTTGCATAAGCGAACTTTGCAAGCTTACTTGGAATGGCAAAGCCGATGCCATTAGAACCACCGTTTCCAGAATAGATTGCGGTGTTAATTCCAACAAGCTCTCCCCGGACATTAATTAAAGCTCCTCCAGAATTGCCTGGGTTAATAGCGGCATCCGTTTGGATAAAGTCTTCGTAGCTTGTGGAAGAAAGGGTGGGGTTCCTTCCTTTGGCACTGACGATACCACGGCTTACAGAGCCTGTAAGGCCAAAAGGATTGCCCACAGCAAAAACTTGCTCTCCAACTTGTAAGGCATCAGAATCCCCCCAATTGAGTACCGAAAGGTGCTGGGCAGAGATTTTTAGCACTGCTACATCTGTTGGAGAATCGATTCCCAAAAGCTTGGCTTCGTAGCGACGACCATCGAAAAGTTGTACTCTGATTTCTCTGGCGTTTTTCACTAAATGGGCGTTGGTTAGAATGTTCCCATCATCGCTCAGAATAATGCCTGAGCCAAGAGATGTTTCTTCATCCATGGGGGGTTTTTTCCAAGTTTTTCGTTTTTTTTTGGTCTCTTTTTGATTCCCATCCTCCAAATCCGTAGAACCTTCGACAGGCCGTGCAGAAAAAATATTGACCACAGCCGGTAAGGCTTGTCCAATAATCCTAACGTATTCCTCATTAATGGTCTCAAGGAGATTATTGCGGAATACCCCGATTTCTTTCGGATGAACGGGTAAAGCTCTAGCCACTGGAACTTCAACAGTAGTAGGCGGAGCTGATTTTTGAGAGCTCGAAGAAGTTGGTTTAAAAATTAAAAAAGCGGACAGACCTATCAATAGACCAACAAGCCCTGCAATCAAAAAACCAGAAAGGGTAAGAAGAAATTCTCCCTTTTTTGTTTCCCTTGGCATGAAAGTCATAATATGGTTTGGTTTTTCTGAAAGTAAATAACTTCAAAATAATATATACTGAGAATTTTTTTATGGTATAACAGATATTAAGGCATTGATAAATGAATTTTATGTTTCCAACAGATCGAGATTTTCTTCGTTTATATATTTACGAAGTTTGACATTGACCAGAAGATCAGGGTCTTCCGAAAGTATTTTGAGAGCTTGTTGCCTTGCAAGCAAAAGCAGGTTTTCTTGAACGATGGGATCGGCAGTGAGGTAACTGCTTTTGCCACTTTGAAGGGATCCAAAAAACTCCCCCATGCCTCGAAGCTTCATGTCTTCTTTGGCAATTTCGAATCCGTCTCTGGAGTGTTCTAAAATTTTAAGCCGCCTCCTACTTTCTGGAGTTGGGTTGTCGGCAATAAGAATACAATAGGAAACCGCTGGACCTCGACCAATCCTCCCTCGCATTTGATGAAGCTGAGCCAGACCAAAACGATCAGCTCCCATGACTAGCATGATTCGCGCATTGGGAACGTCAATGCCCACTTCTATGATTGAGGTGGCGGCTAGCAGTGCAATTTTATTCTTTCTAAATGACTCAAAGACTGGCTCGCGTTCCGAAGGATCCATTTCTCCATGGACCATTCCAAGGGGAAAGTCAGGAAAGAGTTTTTTGAGTTCTTCAAACCCTTTTTCCAATGACTGTCCTACATATTCCTTCGATTCATGGATTGTAGGATAGACTACATAGGCTTGAGCGCCTTGCCGTAGCTGATCCTTGATAAATTCCCATATTTTTGGAAGGGCATCTGAAGAGCGAGTTTTGGTGATAATCTTTCCACGGTTAGAAGGAAGGGCATCGAGAATAGAAAAGTCTAAATCACCATAGAGCGATAAGGCCAGTGTTCTGGGAATAGGAGTTGCTGTCATCGTCAATATGTCAGGATAGATCCCTTTTTTGGCAAGGCTGCTGCGCTGTTCAACTCCAAATTTATGCTGCTCATCGATGATAATTAAACCAAGGGATTGTGGATCGAAAGAGCGAAAGAGTAAGGCATGTGTTCCCACAAAGACTTTACCTGGAAGAGAAGCCAACGAACGATCTTTTTCAAATTGGGGAAGATTGTCTTTATAGGAAACGTCTAAATCGGTCTTTTGTCTGGATTCCTTCCCTACATAATAAATGGGAATAGACATGGAGTGTAGCCAATTTTTTAAGGTCAGAAAATGCTGGCTAGCTAAGGCTCCGGTAGGCGACATAAACAAAACATCTTGTCCTCTTTCGACTGTTTTTAAGGCAGCGTAAATGGCTACAAGGGTTTTCCCTGAGCCAACATCGCCCATAAGAAGCCTATTCATGGGTGTGGGAGCTTCTAAATCTTGATCGATTTCTGAAAAGGCTTTTCGTTGAGCAGAAGTTGGAACAAAAGGGAGGGAAGCTAAAAAAGCTGGGCAAAGGGACAGACGCTTAGGCGGCCTTTGGATTTTGATTTTTGATCTAGCTAATTTTCTGTAGGCCATTCGAAGCTGTTCAACGAAAAATTCATGATAGGCGATTCGTTCCCTGCATTGTTGAGTCTGATCGAGAAAGTCGGGAAAATGCACTTTGTGAATGGCGAAGGAAAGGGTAGGAAGTTTAAGTTCCTCAGGTATTGAATAGGGATCGGTAGATTCAGGATTAATTTTCTGTAGCTGCTCTTGGATGATCTCTCTTAAGACTTTTTGGGAAAGACCAGAGGTTGTCGAATAGATAGGAACAATCCGACATAAGTGTAGAGAAGCTAAAAGCTCTTTTTCCTCTTCAAAAGGTTCAACTTCCGGCTGCCACATCGTCCATTTTCCTTTGTATAGTCGCGCTGTTCCATAGACAGCAAGTTTTTGGCCCACTGAAAGGTAATGTGGTAAGGTTTTCCAAAACCAGATGCAAACCAGTTGTTCTCTCTGGTCGCTTAAAGAAAGAAGATTGATCTTAACAATTGCTCTGGCCTTAAGGTGTCCTTTTTGAACAGCCCTGATTGTCCCTTTAAACAGTAGAGCTTCGTTTTCAGCCACCTCAAATAAAGATTTTTGCTCCCTGCGGTTCTCATACCGAAAAGGCAAATAAAGAAGAAGGGTTTTTTTAGAAACAATCCCAAGTTTTTCGAGTAGCCTGGCCCGTTTTGCTCCAATATGGGCTTCCTTTACAAGTTCGTTCATCTCTATTAGTGGAGTTTTAAAATCTAGTAAGAAATGTTTTTTAGTTTCTTATAGGGCACGATCAGCGAAATTTTGTTGGATGGTTTTGAAATGTATTTTAGCGACTTTCCGAAGGGTATCTTTACCACAACGCAACAATATGTCTTTAGCAAGCTGTGCTGCTTTTGAGGAGGCTCCTTTGGGTAATGGCAAGCCGATAACTTGGCTTAATTTTGCCAACTCCTCTACAAAAGTCAATCTTGCTAGGATGGAAGCTGCAGCGACTGCTGGATCCGATTCAGCTTTGGTTTTCTGTTCGAGCAATTGATCCGCTCCGATCCTTTTAAAAGATTGTTGAAGGACCCATGGTTGGGCAAACCTATCACAGAGTACCCTTGGGGAATCGTTGAGTTCCAAGGAGAGTTTTTTATAAACCCAAGCATGTGCCCAAGCTAAAAGCAAATTGAGATTTTTGAATTTTTTTTCGTACAGCTCATTATATCGTAAGGGTGGAAGCGATAAGAGGGCGTACTTGGTTTTTTTCTTTATTTCTAAGGCAAATTGGTTTAACCGTCTTGTGCTTGAGATCCGTTTGCTGTCTTTGATCCCCATTTCGATGAAGTCCTTTGCAGTTTGTGGATCAACAAAAACAGCTGCAATTACCAGAGGTCCAAACAGATCTCCTTTGCCGCATTCATCAATTCCGACATGCGCTTTGAAATA
The DNA here is from genome assembly GCF_004421185.1 of Methylacidiphilum sp. Yel. GTDB lineage: Bacteria > Verrucomicrobiota > Verrucomicrobiia > Methylacidiphilales > Methylacidiphilaceae > Methylacidiphilum. The sequence goes on from NZ_LXQB01000036.1 coordinate 9,355, forward strand.
TTCAGGATGGATTAGGAACTCATAGCCAATGGTAGCTTGTTGGAGAATTTCAGGTTCTATCACGTTGCGAGAAAATTCCAGGGCTTCTTTACCCTGTACAAGCACCTTACCTGTTTTATAGGCTTGTACCACTACCCCTTTTGATTTGGCTCTAAATAGCCCATGATCAATAGTTGAGAACTCAAAGCCTTTTTGATCTAAGAATGCTTTAAGTTTTTCAATTTGTTTATCGCTCAGAGTGAATGTAAAAGAAGAAGGAGTCATGGAAAATGGTAATAATATAGCTTTTTGGCTAGAAAGAATCGACGCAAAATTCAGAGAAACTTTTCCAGGAAGACTTTTTGAATGGCATGAAGCAAATGCTTATTCTTATCCATGGCGGCAAACCAAAGATCCTTATGCTATCGTCGTTTCTGAATTTATGTTGCAACAAACTCAAGCAAAGACTGTTATTCCTTGCTATTTAAAATGGATGGAAAGATTTGGGGATTGGGAAACGCTTGCCAATGCTTCTGAAGGAGAGGTGCTAAAGGCATGGGAAGGGTTGGGATATTATGCAAGGGCAAGGAATCTCCATAAGATAGCGACAATTGTTTTTTTTGAAAAAAAGGGAATATTGCCATCGGAACCTACAGAACTTTTAAAATTGCCTGGTATAGGGCTTTATACAGCCAATGCGATTGCAAGTCTTGCCTTCGGGAAAAAAACGGTAGCGCTTGATGCCAATGGCATCCGTGTATTGGTTAGGCTTTTATCGATTCATCAACCGATTAACAAAGTAAGGGTGTTGAAGGAGCTTTCCAGAATGGCAATGAATCTCCTTTCAGAGGATAGTGATTTTTCTCTTTTCAATTCGGCATTAATGGATTTTGGTCGGGCAGTATGCAAACCTCTTGCTCCAAAATGTATGATTTGTCCTTTAAAAGAAATTTGTCAAGCTGAGCAGCCCGAACAGCTGCCTTTCAAGCCAAAAAAAAGAATCGAACTGAGAAAAGAAAAGATAGCGATTCTTAGAAAAGAAGATTCTATCTGGTTATATCAAGCAGACTCTAAGACAGGGAGGTACCAAGGCATGTGGCTGTTTCCAAATTTCGATCCTTTTGCCATGGAACAAAAAACCATTCTTTTTTCTCTGCCTGCCTATCTCACTAGATATAAGATCTTCCTTGAGGTGTGCGAAGCAGCCTGGAAGCAAGAAAAGCTCATCCAACCTAATCTTTGGCAGGGAGAGTGGATTAAAGAAGAGAAAATCTCCTTTTTGCCGCTCCCAGCTCCTCATCGGAAAATCTGGATAAAATTAATGGTAGAACGAGCATTTTCTCCGCATCCTAGCTAGAACTTTAGTTGATTTTTGATCTGCTTCCGAATAGAATATAAAATTCTATTATGATTCCGATTATTAATGTTCATGTCAAACAGGTAGAAAGACTGATTTCACCTGCTGAACTCCAAAGGCTCCTACCGATTACGGATAAAACCTATCGAACGGTGCTCGAAGCCCGGGAAATTATTCAAGCTATTTTAGCTGGTGAAGATAACCGTTTTTTAGTTGTCGTTGGACCCTGTTCGATCCATGATCCTAAAGGGGCGATCGAATATGCAAAAAGGCTAAAAGAAATAAGAAAAGAAGTAGAAAAAGAACTCTTTATTGTCATGCGGACTTATTTTGAAAAACCCCGGACCACAGTAGGATGGAAAGGATTAATTAATGATCCTGAATTGGATGGTTCCTGTGACATCGAAAAAGGCTTGAAAATTGCGCGCACTATATTGCTAGAAATTGTAGGGATGGGTATTCCCACGGCAACTGAATTTTTAGATTCAACCACACCACAATATATTTCTGATTTGGTCTGTTGGGCAGCTATTGGAGCTAGAACCATTGAATCGCAATATCATAGAGAAATGGCTAGCGGCCTTTCGATGCCGGTAGGCTTTAAGAACGGGACTGATGGTTCTTTGCAGATTGCATTGGATGCCCTAGGTGCTGCCATGTATCCACATAGTTTTCTTGGAATTGATGAACAAGGAATGACTAGTATAATCCGGACAACTGGGAATAGATGGGGTCATGTCATTCTTCGGGGAGGGAGAACACGGACGAATTATGATCCTGAGAGTATCGAAGATGCGGTTCGTCGGCTAAAAGAAGCTGGTCTTCCTCCTAGACTTATGATTGATTGCAGTCATGCCAACTGCGGAAAACAACACAATATACAAAAGACAGTGTGGTATAGCATACTGGGACAGAGGATTAAGGGGAATCTGAACATTATTGGTGCGATGCTCGAGAGTTATCTTTATGAGGGAAATCAGAAGATTCCAGCCGACCTATCCCAGTTAAAATATGGAGTTTCCATTACAGATCCCTGTATTGGATGGGAAATGACCGAAGCCCTTCTTTTGGAAGGAAGTAGAATGCTCGAAGAAAATAAATTGGCTCTCCAATAAAGAAAAATAGTTGATTGGGCACATAGCCTTGACTTTCGTTGTTTTTTTCTCTTTTTATTACAAAAGAAAATATTTTACTTGAATCCGTGGGGTCTTAGCTCAGTTGGTAGAGCGCCTCAATGGCATTGAGGAGGTCAGGGGTTCGAATCCCCTAGGCTCCACCAAAAACGATTTTCCGCCTCGCTCGGGGTTTCGCTCCTAGTTTCGACGAACATTTCGGCAAGATAATTCCTCGGTTTTTTGAAATCAATTGGCAATTTTCCTGCCTCAAGGCGGCGGTTTGAGTCGATGGTTTTGAGAAAATTTTTCATTCTTGAACAATCTTCTTACAAAATGAGATTTTTGCTTGGTTGGCTTCCAAAACACAATTCCTTGTAAGTTCGAGCCAATGATTGCCTTTTCTCTAAAAATTGGATAAATTTTTCTCTTCCAATTGCCCACCATGAATTCCCTAGGAAATCTGCAGGATTTGGAAACGGTCCAGACGGTAGTGGAGTATTTAGAGAGAAGCGCTTTGGGCTAGCGCCGGGTGGTCTTTACTCGGGGACCGGGGGATGGTCAGTAGGGCCAACCTGGGCTTTCTTTGGAGCCGAGGCCATGGGGTTTTGGTGGGACTTTAGGCGGCGGAGGAGCCCGGAGGTCCTAGAATACCTAGGCCCGAGCACAAGCTCTTCTCCTGGCAGCCCTTCTCTTTCGGAAAGTAAAGACCGAGGCATGCCCGAGGCTCCGGGAGGTCTTCCTGAGGCAGTGGATCTTTGTAGTCGAGAGTGCTCTAGCGGCTGGCTTACGAGCAAGCGATGCGAGAGGCAGCTGTAGCTAAGATTCGGGGAAAAGCTCTCAAGAAGCTCGCTAAGCGGGTAGAAAACGCAAGAGCTT
>NZ_LXQB01000037.1 GCF_004421185.1 Methylacidiphilum sp. Yel
GCAGGCACCCAACTTCACCGCCGATGATCGCATCCAGCAGGCGCTTCAGGCCTTTTTTGTGGTAGTTCATGCCAGAACCCAGGTCCGCGATCAGCTCGAATGTCCAGCCTTGCCGGGGGCACAGAACAGCTCAAGAACCTGTTTTTGCCCTTCCAGATCGTCCTTCTGGTCGTGACTGGACACACGGGCATAGGCGGCAATGGTGCGGCCTATCTTCTCCGGCGCACGAAATTGGTCTGGCTGAAGCAGCGCAAGGTCGTAGCGTCGTCGCCCACCTGCTGTGGGTTCATCGGGTAGGAGATTGCCCTCGCTCTCCCAGCGTCGCAGTGTTTGCGGCGCAACCCCCAGGAACTCGGCGGCCTCTTGAATGCTGACTAGCTTGGGCGACAGGTTTAGAATGTACATTTATGAGAAGGAAAAAGTAACTTGTATAGAAACTGTTCAAGCCCTTTTCGAACCCATTTTTCCATGTCCCTCCTCTCGACTTTTCTTTCTAAAATCCTACAATAAATAAGCGCTTAGGCCTATAAGCTGTTTTGCCACAATCAAGAGTTTATGGAAAAAGGGATCTTTTGTTTTTCTTTCTCACAACCCCTTTTATCTTTATATACTTTTTTAAAATTAAACCAACCGAAGGGTTAGTGCATGGAAAAAGATACCATATATACCGCATTGCCTGGCCGAACCTATCCTTTAGGGGCAACCTGGGATGGGCAAGGGGTCAACTTTGCTCTCTATTCCGAACATGCCACCAAAGTCGACCTTTGCTTGTTTGACTCAACGGGAAAGGAAACAAAAGTACCGATAACCGATTGTACTGATTACATTTGGAATGTCTATATTCCTTCCCTTTCACCTGGACAGTTGTATGGCTACAGAGTCCATGGTCCCTATGAACCTCAGGCAGGGCATCGGTTTAATCCTCATAAACTCTTGCTTGATCCTTACGCTAGACTTATCAAAGGTGAACTCAACTGGAATGAGGCTGTTTTTGGTTATAAGATAAATGATCCTCAATCCGATCTTTCTTTTAACGAGACAGACAGTGCTCCCTATGTTCCTCTATCGGTCGTAATAGATTCCAATCAGTCCACAGGGAAAAAGGAGCCTAAGCCATCTATCCCTTGGCATAAGACCATCATTTATGAGCTACACGTCAAAGGATTTACTCAGAAAAATGAAAAAATCCCACCTGAATTCCGAGGAACTTTTTTAGGCCTAGCTTCCCAACCCGCCATTGACCACCTGCTTAATCTAGGGATTACAGCAGTGGAATTGATGCCCATCCAGCAACATATCTCTGAAGAACATTTGATAAGAAAAGGACTCGTGAACTACTGGGGTTATAATACTATAGGTTTTTTTGCTCCCGATCAGCGTTTTGTAGCTTCTCAAACAGATCTTGACCCCATAGCTCAATTTAAAACCATGGTCCAAGCCCTGCATGCCGCAGGGATCGAAATCATTCTCGATGTTGTATACAATCATACAGCCGAAGGTAATCAATTAGGCCCTACCCTTTGCTTCAGGGGCATTGACAATGCTGCTTACTATAGACTTTCTGCTGATAACCCAAGATACTACATGGATTTTAGCGGCTGTGGTAATGGATTTAACATGCAAAACCCAAGGGTCATCCAGCTGATCATGGATAGCCTTCGCTACTGGGTAGAAACGATGGGAGTTGATGGGTTTCGTTTTGATCTAGCAAGCGCTCTTGCAAGAGAACTCTACGAAGTGGATAAACTCTCAACTTTTTTCGATGCCATTTTGCAAGATCCCATTCTTTCTCAAGTAAAACTCATCGCTGAGCCATGGGATGTAGGGGATGGGGGCTATCAAGTTGGCAATTTCCCTGTCGGATGGGCTGAATGGAATGGTAGATACCGAGATGACGTGAGAAAATTCTGGAAAGGGGATCTTGGCACATTGCCTGAGTTTGCTAATCGGTTGGCAGGTTCGAGTGATCTGTATGAGCAGAGTGGACGAAAACCCTATGCGAGCATTAACTTTGTTACTTGCCATGATGGTTTTACTCTCATGGATCTTGTAAGCTACAACCAGAAGCATAACGAAGCAAATCTAGAAGAGAATAGAGATGGGAATAACGATAATAATAGCTGGAATTGCGGAATAGAAGGCCCAACCGATGATAAATCAATTTTAGAGCTTAGAACCCGACAGAGAAAAAATTTTCTTGCAACACTCCTTTTTTCTATCGGAGTGCCAATGCTCCTTGCTGGAGATGAATTAGGCCATAGTCAAAAAGGAAATAACAATGCGTACTGTCAGGACAATGAATTGACATGGTTAGACTGGAATTTGGAAGAGAAAGAAAAAAATGAATTTCTGCAATTTGTTATAAAATTGATCAAAATCCGTAAGGAAGAATCGGTGTTCCAAAGAAGCAAATTTTTTCATGGAAGAACAATCCGTGGCACAAACATAAAAGATATTCTTTGGTTAGACTGTGATGGCAGCCCTTTAACGGATGAAAAGTGGAACGCAGGATTTATTAAATCCTTTCAAGTCTATATGGCAGGTGATCTCATAGGAGATATTGATTCAGAGGGTAAACCCATAAAAGGAAATTCTATCTTGATCTGTTTTAATGGGTCTGAAAATGACATTGTCTTTAAGTTACCGAAAAGAAGAAATAATCGCAGTTGGATTAGAGTGATAGACACATCCTATGGGCAGCTTCCTGAAGAAGACATTCCTGGAGAATCTACTTACCAACTAAAAGATCGATCCCTTGCTCTCTTTAGAGGATTAAGGCCAAAAGAATAAGAGAATTTCTTTTTTCTCTTCCATTCCTACTCAGTCTTCTCTTGCTCTTTGGCAAAATGACATCCTTCTCGACCTGAATGCCAGAGATCTATAAAGCGCTCAGGCTGGACATTAAGCCGCCCTTGACTCACTTCGGTGAGTTCCTGCTGTTGGCAAGATGTCTACATCGCTCCCTTCATAGGCAAACCAGCCAATGCCCAGGTCGATACCAATCCTACACCGCCATTGACTCACCTACTTTCTACTCGAACTCTTATCGCCTCACAGCCTTCAACCCTTTTTGTACCTTACATCCAACCGAATGAGCTGCATGCATAGGCATAGATATCTATCCGTATTGCTGTCGAGTGATCACCTTATGATTTGTGCAAGCCACTAGCCCATGTTTGGTGAAACTTTTGTAAGATGCTGATTATCAATGAGCTTTTTCAATGTGTCACTATGTGGTGTTTTGGAGGTTCTTTTTTTAGGTTTCCACGGCTACAAGGAGCTGATTTTCAGGGCGGAAACGATCTGACGCGCCTGCTCGCTTTCCAGCAGCGACACCACGGTGTTTGGGACCTCCGAGATCTGCCTCGGGCGTCTTTGGACGGTCCGGAGGTGAGTCAAGGCTTCTTGGCTGGAAAAGGGAAGCTTGGCTGCCTTGAGTTTTTTTTTCTAAAAGCCGATCCAGCAAGAAGGCCAAGGCGGCGATAAAGCCATGGGCGTGGACCGAGCTCTCGGATCATAGTGAGAGATCGGACTAGATCTCTAGGACATCTTTTAACTTCCTAAAGGCCCGCTCTACTTGGCTAAGCTCCTTGCAGGCGCAGACGGCGGCCTCCACTGCAGAGAGATGTTTTTCTTCCGTCAGGATCAGGCACTTGCCTTCCAGAAGCTTTTCCTCTTCCAAAAGCTCTTTGAGAAAACTGGAACCGACCGGAAGAAAGATTCAAGCAAAAGTAGCAATGTCCGTGATAGGCCCAAAGGATGCGCTCAGCGCAGCAGCCCCAATCTTTTCTGGATGACGAAGCTCTTGCGTTTTCTACCCGCTTAGCGAGCTTCTGAGAGCTTTTTCCCGAATCTTAGCTACAGCTGCCTCTCGCATCGCTTGCTCGTAAGCCAGCCGCTAAGGCACTCTCCACCACAAAGATCCGCTGTCCCATAAGACGTCCCGGAACCTCGCAGAGTCGGTCTTTACTTTCCAGAGAGATAGCAGCTGCTAGGAACCAGATTGCGCCAGGCGAAGGTACTCTAGGACCTCCGGGCTTCTGCGCCGCCCTAATCCCACCAAAAACCCATGGCCCTGGTTCCAAAGAAAGCCCAGGTTTGCCGTACTGACCATCCCCCGGTCCCCGAGCAAAGACCACCCAGTGCTAGCCCAAAGCGATTCTCTTTAGTCCTCCACTACCCTCTATACCGTCTTTTTATCCTGCACATCGCCTCAAAAGAAATGGTGGGCAATCGGAAGAGCCACTAACCATCACCACTCCCAAAAGAATCTGCCGATTGCCTCCCCGCCGGTCTTGGGCTATACCCAAACTCAAGCTAGATCCTCTAGCCCTTCCCCTTCGAAATAGGTGGAAGTCAAATCGTAGAAGACTGTCTCGGGCTGGAAGGAAAAAAGATCTTGTAGCCGGCTAAAAAGCCGCTCTTTGAGCTCTTCCTTCCTTTGAATCAGCTCATCCAGCGTCCGATACCAAGGCTAAAGAAAGCGATGGTCCACCCGCACCCGACCATTTTCCTTCCAGATCGGCAATATCCGCTTCCCCCTCCAATCGGACACATAGTCCGTCTCTAACCACTGGCCTAGGGCATGTTCGCTTCCCGGACAAATCAGCCGATGAGCCACCAAAACAAACGCTCTCTCCCCAAGCGAAAGACATTGCTGCTTCTTCCCACTTCCCTCCAAACGCTTTGGAAACCCTAACTCTTCCCAAAGAACCCTAGCCACCAAGGTCGGCCCCCAATCCTCCGCTGATTCCGCCTTCCAGCTCCCTATCGTCGTTGCAGGCTCGCCCCTTAAATAGCTCCACAAGCCTGTCCACATGAGGAGCCAAAAGCTCCTTGCGCTAGAAGATTCGCTCTCGTCAGGTATCGCGTCTTCCCTCGATTGTAGTAGCTCTCCACCAGCCGAATGTATCGGTCCACTTTCTCGCTTGGCCGCAGGATTGGAATGATACGCAGAAACATAAGGAGAAATTACCTAACAACTCTGATCGATTCGAGTCAAATCAAGCTATTATAGAAAAAATTCTTCACAATGTAGCACTATGTTTGAAAAAAAAGGCTCTCTCTATGAGCTTTCCCATCCTCCCCCCCAGTCGGTCACAAGCCACTGGTATCGGGGTACGTCTGACCTCCTCACTTTGGGGATTCGTTTTCTGATGAAAACAAAAATAACGATCTGTCAACGACACAAGAATAAAAGTCTTCTACCAGATTGCGATACCACGGATTTCTAATCCATTGGTCGCGTGTTCGAATCACGCCGGGTGCGCCACGATAAATAGCCAAAAATCAAGAGTAGATCAAGATGGTAAGTTAAACTCAATAAAACTTATAAAAATGGAACAGTACTCAGAATACATCAAAAAGCCCAAAAATTTTATCTCTCCTATAAGAATTTTTAGAATTTTTGCTCTACCGACTATCTCAATGGAAAGAAAGAAAAAAAGTATTTCGATTACGGTTTCCGAGTAAAAGCATAACAATCAAGAAGATTTTTTAAGTTCTTCTACATCCAGTCGAACGGCTTTAGCCAAAATTTTTTCTATTAATTCTATTCTTTTCCCCTGCTCGGCGAACCTCGCGTTCACTGCTTCAAACCTGGAATTCATTTCTGATCGGAGATCATCCAGTCTTTTCTCCATCGCTTCAAACCTAGAATTCATTTCTGATCGGAGATCATCCACTCTTTTCTCCATCGCTTCAAACCTAGAATTCATTTCTAACCTTAGGCTGTTCATTTCTCCTCGAAGACTGTTCATTTCTCCTCGAAGACTGTTCATTTCCCCTCGAAGACTGTTCATTTCCCCTCGTAGACTATTCTGAAACCAGACCACAGCACCTATAACAGTAATGATTACCGTAATTGTTTGAACCCACTCCATTATTTAAGATTATCCAGTGTTTTATCTTTTTTGCAAGAAAACTAAAGCCCTAAGAAAATACTGAGAGCATAGCATCTTATTTTTCTTAAAAAAATAGAACAATGGCTAACCTTGTCTGAACCTCCCCATGGCTGAAGCCAGAGGGTTCCAGGGATGAGACATGTCGATTCATCGCGCCCCTCCCGCTTGCTTGAGAAGATAAGCGGTACGATGCCAACTCGCCGTGGCTTCTCTTGCGGGCGGCTGCGAGGCGCCGCTTGGTTTCTTCAAGCCGTCCTCGAAGAAGCCGATACCGCAAGGAGGCGATCCACCTCCGAGTGGCTTTCTTCACTGTCCGGTTCTCATTAAAATTGTCCGGGTTGGTTGCCTGGCGCAAACGGCCAATCGCTCTTTGGACGGGCATAAGCTTGCGCCAGGGCTGCTCGACCATCGAGCAAAACTTCTCCAGGCAAGCCGCGGTCTCCCCGGCTATTGCGACTGCAGAAGGGACGATATCGAGGCAGGCGGTCTCTCCTCGCCGCCCGCATGCCGGGTCTTCGCAGGCGGCGTTTTTTTAAACGTTTTTTATGTGAACATTTTTTTTGAGGTCCTCTAACCTATGTTTGGTGAAACTTTTGTAAGGTGCTGATTATCAATGAGCTTTTTTCAATGTGTCACTATGCGAGGGTTTTAGGAGCTATTTTTGGGTTTCCAAGGCTCCATGAAGCCAACTCGGAGGGCGGAAAGGATCCGGCCGCCCATGTTGGTTTCCCGCCGTGACTTTGCGGTGTTTGGTGCCAGCGATGTTTGCCTTGGGCGTCTTTGGACGGTGAGTAGGTGAGTCAGGGCCTCTTCGGGGGAAAAGGGGAGTTTGGCTGCCTTAAGTTTTTTCTCCAATAGCCGGTCAAGTAAGAAGGCTAAGGCGGCGACAAAGACATGGGCCTGGATGAGCTCTCGGATCATGGGGATAGATCGGAGGCATCTCTAGGACATCTTTTAACTTCCTAAAGGCCCGCTCCACTTGGGTAAGCTCCTTGTAAGCGCAGACGGCCTCTACCGCGGAGAGATTTTTTTCTTGCCTCTAGGATCAGGTAGTTGCCTTCGG
>NZ_LXQB01000038.1 GCF_004421185.1 Methylacidiphilum sp. Yel
GCTGCGGACAACTCCAGCGGATGAGCACAAGCTTTCTATTCGGTTCGAAATGGCAAGGCAGATTTACAATGCCCTCTTGGGAGAGTCGCTCCGGCTACTGGCTCTCATGCGCAAGAGCCGAGACTGGCAGCGCGCAAGCTGCGAGCCGGATGCGGGGGGAAGCGTGCCCCCGCTCAGACGTGAGATCATCGACCGTTTCGACTTCAAGCAGTCGGCACTCGACCGGTTGGCGATCGGCTGCCGACGCGGCTGTGCGACTGGCGATCATCTCAGTCCACATGAGGTGTAAACAGTGGCCAGACGCACCTTTCGCGCCGTCCGACAATACGCCTTCGGTCTGCGCGGCAGGCCTTGCTTCAAGGGATACCGCGAGCCTCCACTCGATCGAAGGCAAAAGCAACGCGGCAGGGATCCGCTTCCGTGTCGGCAAGATCGAGTGGAAGGGCCTTTCGATCCCGGCCATGTTCGATCCTCAGAGACCGCGACGGCTGGCAAGTCGCCACACTCCCCTCCGAGACGAAATACTGCCGTGTCATTCGACGGACGATCCGGGGCCAGGACCGCTTGTAGGTGCAGCTCGTCCAGAAGGGGACGCCGCCTGCGAAGACCCGGCAGGCGCGCGATGAGGCGAACGCCTGCCTCGATATCGGCCCTTCTACAGTCGCAATCATCGAGGAGACCGCAGCTTGCCTGGAGAAATTTTGCCCGAGGGTCGAGCAGCCCTGGCGCAAGCTTAGGCCCGTCCAGAGAGCGTGCTTACCCGATCGCGCCGGGCAACCAACCCGGACAATTTTAATGAGGACCGGACAGTGAAGAAAGGCGCTTAAGAGATGGATCGCCTCCTTGCGGTATCGGCTTCTTCGAGGAACAGCTTAAAGAAACTAAGCGACGCCTTGCAGCCGAGCGCAAGAGAAGCCACGGTGAGTTGGTGAATCAGATTCTTACAACCTGGAATATCGTCAAGACCGAGAAGATCTCATATCAAAGTTTCCAGAAGAATTTCGGAGGGAGCGTGAGGGTCAAGGTGAGGAGGATGTTCGTCCGCATCGTTCGCCGCAAGGCAAAGAGGGCTGGTGGCAGACTCTACGAATTCCCGACGCGTTCTACCATACTCTCGCAGGTATGCCTCTGCGGACGTATCGAAAAGAAGCTGCTGTCTGTGCAGGTCCACCGCTGTGACTGCGGGCTGCTGCCCCTCCAAATGGACCTCTTTTACGCCTTCCTTGCTCGCTTCGTCTCCGAAGA
>NZ_LXQB01000039.1 GCF_004421185.1 Methylacidiphilum sp. Yel
GCCGATGAGAGTGTCAGGGTCTATCAAAACCTCAACACCCTCATCGGAGAGCTTGCCCTGGCTAAATCTGGTCAGTTATCTCCAGGAATCCCCTGCCTTTAGGCATGGGGAGGATGTCAATTAGAATGACTATGTATATAGAGGACTATGCGAGGAAAAAAATATAAATAAGGTAGAAACTAGAAACGATGGCTAAAACGAATTCCTATCTCATAGTAGAGCCGGCTGCTTTTATTAAAGGTGAAGTAACAGTACCTGGCGATAAAAGCATTAGTCACAGAGCTGTGATGCTTGCCTCTTTAGCTAGAGGCAGAAGTTCAATCCGTAATTTTCTTCCTTCTGAAGACTGCTTATGCACTCTAAGAGCCTTTGAGGCGATGGGTGTAAGTGTAGAAAAACAAGGGAAGACACATCTGACCATTGAGGGAAAATCTGGAGTCCTTTTTCCTCCTTTTGAAGCCATTGATTGTGGTAATTCTGGAACGATGATGAGACTGCTTGCTGGCATTCTCTCGGCTCAGCCTTTTTACTCTAAACTTATAGGAGACTACTCTCTTTCTAAGAGGCCTATGAGCAGGATCATAGATCCCCTCCGAATGATGGAAGCGAAAATTCGAGCCGATGGGCCTAAGGATACCCCGCCACTTATCATAGAACCATCCACTCTCAAAGGCATTGAGTATCGATTACCCATACCAAGTGCTCAGGTCAAATCTTGTATCTTACTTGCTGGCCTTTTTGCTTCAGGAATTACTCGGATTATTGAACCGGTAGCAAGTAGGGACCATACCGAAAGATTGCTTGAGCAATTCGGAGTGCGAACAATTAGGGAAAAAGGAGAGATTATTCTCCATGGAGGAATGAAATTAGAGGCTACCGACATAGAGGTGCCTGGAGATTTTTCATCAGCCGCTTTCTGGATTGGTGCTGCTGCGGCTATCCCTCATTCCGAGCTGAGAGTGCGCTCTATTGGGTTGAATCCAACCCGAACAGGATTATTGAATATTCTTCTTAGAATGGGAGCGCAAATTGAAGAATCTATAGAATCTTATTCGAAGGGAGAGCCTATAGGCAGCCTTTGGGTACGTGGCAATAAATTGAGGGCAACAGTTATTCAAGGAGAAGAGATTGTTGGGGTAATCGATGAAATTCCCATTTTAGCAGTGGTTGGAGCTTTGGCTGATGGAGTAACGGAAATTCGAAATGCTCAGGAATTAAGGGTTAAAGAATCAGACAGAATCAAAGCAATTGTTACCAATCTAAGAGCCTTTGGAGTCGAGGTAGAGGAGTTAGTAGATGGGATGAGGATTAAAGGGAAAAATACGGTGCAGGCAGCAAGAGTAGAAAGTTTTGGAGATCATCGGATTGCCATGGCTTTTTCCATTCTTGCCTTGAGAGCAAACAAGGCTTCCAGGATAGATGACGTTGACTGTATTGCTACTTCCTATCCAGGCTTTCAGGAAGATTTACGGGCCTTGACCCAATCTTCTACAGAAGGCTGGGTGGGAGAAACTAAAAAAATCAAAAAATTCGTTATGAGATCCCAACAATTCGCCAGAGCTACGGAGCTTGGAAAAAAAGAACTCCCTTATCCTGTCATTACTATTGACGGGACAACGGCTTCCGGTAAAAGCACGGTTGCCAAAGAAATAGCCAAGGTGCTGGGATTTACCTATTTTAACACGGGGGCCCTTTACCGTTCAGTAACCTGGAAAATTCTGGCTTTGGGATATGATGTTCATGACGAGGAGAAGGTCATCGAAGCTTGCCGAAGGGTAAACTTACGATGTGTTATTCGAAAAGAGGACTCCTTTTCCCAAGCTTCTATACTCGTAGATGACCAACAACCCGTAGAGAAAGAGCTTCGGAGCCCAGAAGTAAATGAAGCTGTTTCGATTGTTGCTTCTTATAGGAAAGTAAGAGAATGGCTATTGCCTTTTCAAAGAGAACTTGCTTTTAAGGAGCCATTGGTGGTGGAGGGCAGGGATATTGGTACGGTAGTTTTCCCTGAGAGCCCTTATAAGTTTTTCCTCGATGCTAATTTGGAAGAAAGAGAAAAGAGGAGAGAAGAACAAGGTGAAAGAGATAATGTGGCCCAAAGAGATAGGTTGGATATATCAAGAAGTTCCGCTCCATTACTCTGCCCTGTGGATGCGGTGAAATTAGATACTACAAAGCTTTCTGCTCAGAAAGTGGTTGAAAAGATTCTCGATATTCTCTGGAAAAAAGGATTAACTATTTCCAGAGTGAAAATGGATTGAGCGAGATCAAAAGGGTGTTTCATTAAAGAATTTTTTAAAAAACGAATTTAGGGCAAATCTGTGAAAAAAGGCTATGCTCTTGCCCGTCTTCTGACTTTAGGTTTTTTAAAACTTTTTTTTGATTTTAAAGTCTATGGACAGGAAAATATTCCTTCTTTTCCAGTATTGATTGTAGCAAATCATTGTAGCTATCTTGACCCACCCATTGTAGGCTGCGCGTTTCAAAAAGAAATTTATTTTGTTGCCAGGAAAACTTTATTTGACAGCTTCTTACTTGGGAAACTTATTGGCTATTTGAACACAATACCTCTTGATCGAGATAAACCTGAAGTTGGTTCATTTCGGCTCATTCTAGATCTTTTTGAAAAAGAAAAGTCGATCCTTATTTTTCCAGAAGGAACGAGGAGCCCTTCAGGAGCTTTGCAAAAAGCTGCTCCAGGGGTTGGATATATCGCCGCAAAAGCGAAAGTGGCTGTGTTGCCCATAAGGATATTTGGTTCTTTTGAGGCCTTTCCAAGGACAGCTAAAATTCCAAAGCCTCATCCGATCAGGGTAGTCATAGGTAAGCCTTATTGGCCTCTGCCTTGCCCTCCTGGACTTTCTAAGAAATTATACTACCAGAACGTCGCTGATGAAATGATGGAAAAAATAGCATCACTCCATTTCGATGTTAAAATGGATTCTGTGCAAAAGGATTTGCTTGTCTAAGGGAAATTTTACAATATTAGTAAAACTATACTTAGATGATTGAAAAAGAAAGGAAAGCTAACAGCAATAGGAAAAATACTATTTCTCTAGCCGAAGCGGATATTGGCTCTATCTTTTATGTTCATTCGATAGAGGGAAACGCCGTCGAATGTCATCGGCTTAGGGAGTTGGGATTTTGCGAAAAGGCAGAAGTTGTGAAGATTGCGCATGGAGCGATGACGGTTTGTTTGGTTTGTGGCTCGAAGGTAGGACTAAACAAGTTGTTAGCAAAAAGAATTTTTGTTACTTCTGCCAAAAAAGATTCGGCCATTTAATAGCAACAGCTTGTCTATTTTTTTGTTTTAAGTGAAGGAGTTTTTAAAGCGTTCTTTTTGTTTTATTAGCTCGTTATTATGGCATTGTTAAAAAAAGATGAGCGGGTTTTCAAATCAGAGGTAGCCAGTAAGCTTTTCACTTTTGCTCTTGTAGGCAATCCAAATAGTGGAAAAACCACTTTATTTAATGCCCTGACGGGCTTAAGGCAAAAGATTGCAAATTATCCGGGAGTCACCATTGAAAAAAAAGTGGGGATTTTTTACACTCTTTATGGAGAAAAATGCCAACTGATCGATCTGCCTGGAACTTATAGCCTCCTCCCTAATTCCCCTGACGAGAAAATCACGACTGAAGTGCTCTTAGGCTTGAGAGAAGACACTCCTAAACCTGACGGCATTATCTGTATTGTTGATGCTTCAAATTTGGAAAGGAGCTTGTATCTTGTTAGCCAAATTCTGGAATTGGACAGGCCTGTAGTAATCGTCCTCAATATGATCGATGAACTTGCGGCCAAAGGCTGGGAAGTGGACTGTCGGATCCTTTCCCAAAAGTTTAACTGTCCTGTGGTTCCCTGCCAGGCAAATAAAAAGAGTGGTGTAGTTCAGTTAAAAACGGTGTTGAGTAAAGAAATCGCTCGATCGAAACCTTTTGTTTTGAATTATCCAGATTTTATAGATGAAGAAATTACGGCTATTGAAAATCAGAGTGAAATTCAGGGAATAGGCCCAATTAGTAGAATAATGCTTCTTCTTCTTTTACTTTCTCCAGATCCTGAAACAACAGCGAAGTTGTTTCGTATGGATTTTCTCATTCAGCCAATACAACGGGCTCAGGAAAAAATCGGGAAATTAAAGCCTAACTGGAGGGATGCCGTGGTTAGGGAAAGATTTTTAACTTTGCAATATCTTGTGAAAGGCGCTGTCAAAAAAGGGGGGCATCTTTCTAGAGGCCTAAGTGATTTGATCGACCGTTATGTGGCACACCCCGTTTGGGGATGGTTGATCTTTTCTATGGCGATGGCATTGATGTTCCTAGCGGTTTTTGGGATGGGATCTTATCCAAAAGACTTAATAGATGAAGGAATGAGAGCTATTTCTGAAAAGTTTCAAGCGGTTTTCCCTCCTGGAGAGCTAAGGGATCTTATATGTCAGGGAATCATTGGAGGAGCTGGCAATGTAGTTGTCTTTTTGCCTCAGATCCTTGTGCTATTTTTTTTCATTGGCTTATTAGAAGATACAGGCTATATGGCTAGAGCGGCCTTTTTAATGGATAAACTCATGAATGCGGTAGGTCTTCATGGAAAATCTTTTTTACCTTTACTTAGCAGTCATGCCTGTGCGATTCCAGGGATCCTTGCTGCTAGGACAATAGACAATCCTAAAGATAGGCTTTTGACTATCCTCATAGCTCCTTTTGCTAGTTGTTCAGCTCGCCTTCCTGTTTATGTTCTTATGTGTGGCGTGCTCTTTTCTCAACATTCCCATCCAGTTTTATGGAGTTCCTTTACTATTTTCTTTCTATATATTTTGGGAATAGGTGGTGCTTTTTTCTTTGCCTGGCTCTTTAAAAAGACTCTTTTTAAAGGCAAACAATCCTTTCTACTTTTGGAATTGCCCCCCTATCGTCGTCCATCAATAAAGTCGATTGGCTTGCAAATGTATGAAAGAGCCTTAGCATTTCTCAAAAGGGCTGGAACGATCATTGTTTCGGTTTCTATTTTGTTGTGGTTTTTAACTTCTCATCCAAAATTGCCAGGAGAGTCTTCTTCTCAAGCACTTTCTCATAGCTTTGCTGGAAGAATAGGGCATTTTATTGAGCCGATCATTAAACCTCTAGGTTTTAATTGGAAAATCGGCGTGGGGCTCTTAAGTGCTCAGGCTGCCAGGGAAATGTTCGTCAGCACTATGGGGGTAATTTATACAGGAGAGGAAACCAAGGAGAATATTCTTCCTTTGGCTCAAGCTATGCGCAAGGATAAATGGCCAGATGGAAAAGAAGTGTTCAGTCCCTTATGCTGTTTTTCGTTGATGATCTATTTTGCTTTTTCTTTGCAATGTTTAAGTACTGTTGCTGTGGTGAGACGAGAAACCGGTTCATGGAAATGGGCGCTTTTTCAGTTTGCCTATATGACTTCCTTTGCTTATTTTTGTGCTTTCCTATTTTATCAAATTGGGTTATTATTAGGTTTTAGTTAATTAGATGAATTTAGGGAAATATTAAATGAAATGGCAGAGTATTATTAGTGGGATCCTTGTCTGCATGGCCTTGATTTATCTAATATGGATATACAGGAAAAAGGGCAGTGGTTCATGTGGCTGTGACAAATGTATAAAAGAAAAAAAGGTAGATCCATTCTCTTGAGATCGAGCCTAACCGTGACAGCTCTTGATTTTTTCTTTATTCCTAATTTTTTCTAATAAGAGGCATTTTTTTTTAAAGAGCATTGAAAAAAGGATAAGTTATAAAAGTGATAATAAGAGAGGATAAAAATGGTAGAAATGACTTTAGCGTCGATTCCTGATTTTGTAGAAGGAAGCATTGTCAAGGGAAGGGTTGTAGACAAAAATTCTAAGGAAGTGGTCGTAGACATTGGCTACAAGTCCGAAGGTATCATTCCCCTAAGTGAATTTGAAGAGCCTGAATCGATACAGGTTGGACAAGAAATAGAAGTTTTATTGGAGAGCTTGGAGAATGAAGAGGGGATGGTCGTTCTCTCTAGGCAAAAAGCAGCACAAAAACAGAATTGGGATAAAATCTTAAAAACATTTGAAGAAAATGGGACGATTACTGGAAAAGTCAAACAGGTTGTTAAGGGAGGATTAATGTTGAACATTGGAGTGGAGGCCTTTTTGCCTGCTTCTCAGATCGATGTGGTCCCTCCCAAAAATTTGAAGGAATATGAAGGAGCTACTCTGACCTGTAAAATCGTCAAAATTAGCGAAGAAAGGAAAAATGTCGTTTTATCAAGAAGGGAAATTGTAGAAGCAGAGAGAAATCAAAAAAGACTTCAATTTTTGGAAAAAGTCCATGTGGGGGATCTTGTTAAAGGGGTAGTCAAAAACGTTACGGATTTTGGAGCTTTTATCGATTTGGATGGCATTGATGGGCTTATTCATATTACGGATATGAGCTGGGGTCGAATCAATCACCCTTCTGAAATTCTTAAAGTGGGTCAAGAAATCGAAGTGGTTGTCATCGATGTGGATAGGGAAAAAGAAAGGGTTTCTCTTGGACTAAAACAGAAAACGCCAAATCCCTGGGAAAATATTGAGGAAAAATATCCTGTAGGCACAAAGGTAAAAGGAAAAGTAGTCAATCTTGCTCCTTATGGAGCGTTTATAGAACTTGAACCTGGAATCGAAGGATTGGTGCATATTTCAGAAATATCTTGGACGCAAAAGATAACAAAACCAAGTGAAGTTCTTTCTATGGGGCAGGAAGTAGAAGCGATCGTTCTTGATATCAACAAAGCAGAACAGAAGCTTTCTTTAAGTCTAAAGGCTTTGGAAGTAAATCCGTGGGAGAAAGCCTCTGAACTTTATCCTCCTGGTACTATCGTCAAAGGTAAAGTGAAGAACTTTTCAGCCTATGGTGCCTATGTTGAATTAGAAAATGCTTTAGATGGTTTCATTCATGTCAATGACTTGTCTTGGACACGAAAAATCAACCATCCTTCAGAAGTCCTTAAAAAAGGAGAAGAAATAGAGGCGAAGGTACTAGAGATTGATAAAACCAATCAGAAAATTCTTCTTGGAATCAAGCAGTTGACAGAAGATCCATGGAAAGAGATTGAAAAGAAATACAAAGTAGGAGAAATAGTTAGCGGAAAAGTGAGTAAAATTGCCAGTTTTGGTGCATTTATTCAACTTGCTGATGAGATCGATGGGCTAGTACATATCTCTCAGATAAGTGCGGATCGGGTGGCTAAAGTGAAAGACGTGCTGAAGGTTGGTCAGGAGGTGAGTGCTAGAATCATTAAAATTGATAAAGAGGAACGTCGCATTGGCCTTTCTATTAAAGCTCTTCATTATACACCCGAACAGCTTGAAAAAGAGAGAGAAAAGATGGAGTTTAGTAGGCCAGCAGAAGAGCTTGGATCATTAGAAGATGCATTCAGCAAAGCAGAAGAAGATTATCGGCCTGGAGAATCCAAAAAGAAAAGCTAACAGAGTTCTCGTAGGGCCTAAGTTGGTTAAAAATAGGCATACAAAGAAGGTTTCTTGGGCTTGTCTACACGCTTGCTACTAAACACCCTTATTCTTAAACAACTGGGTGTAAGACTTTTAGACAAGGCTAAGAAGAAGAGATCCACAACAGGATTTTCCTATTGATCTGAAAAGATCTGAAAAAAAACGCGCCGCATACAACCTCTTCCTTTAGGAAGAGGATACGGCGCATCATTCAGGTGTTCTCTGACTCTCGATAAACTGTTGGATAAAGGACAGATGGGCGCCGCCACATCTCCCGGCAAAATAACTTGAAGACCAGAGATGTCCACTCCATAGTTTTCGGCGAATTTGCGTATAGTTTTTCTTTTGGATCAGGCGGCTAGAGACGCCTTTCAGACTGTTCACTAGAGTGGAAATAGCCACTTTGGGTGGATAAGTCACCAAAAGGTGCGCGTGGTCATCCTGAGGGTCAAATTCCAACAATTCAGCTTCGAAAGCTTTACAAACCGAGGCCATAATCTCCTGCAGGTCTTCCAAAATCTCTTTCTTCCAAAATCTCTTTAGTGAAGACTCCGCGCCGATATTTAGTCGCAAAGACCAAATGTAGATGGAGATTATATACACAATGTCAACCTGTACGGGTCTCGTTTGACTTTATCATAGACCAAGTATTTCCTAAAAACATGGAAATTCTCCAGTCCTTTCGATTCCGCTTGGAACCGACAACGGACAATCCCAGTATCTCATCCGTTACCGGGGATGTGCGCGGTTGGTTTGGGACAAAGCGCTGGCCTTGCAAAAGGGGCGGCTGGAGCCCGGGTCCCCTTTGCTCTCGTATGAGGAGCTTGCCCGGCTCCTGACACAGTGGAGACACAGCGAGGACTACGGGTTTTTGGCTCAGGTGCCCGTTCACCCTTTGCAATGGACGCTCAAGTTTCTGGATCGGGCAATCCGGGCGGCGTTTGACAAGTCCAACCCGGCGCGGTTGCCGCCCTTCAAGAAAAAGAACCGGGACGAGGCAGGCCTGCGCTTTGCGGACCCCAAACAGATCAAACTCGACCTGTCGACCAAGGACGCAGATGGGCGGCGTGTCTTGCCGAAGGTTTTCCTTCGGACGGCACGTTTGTGGATGCGCCAGGGTGGTTCCGGCGGCATGAAAAGAAACTGGCTTGAGAAATGCGGAAGCTGTCGCGGAAGAAACGGCGATGCACGCCAGGCCAAGATGGCCTGGCCGGGTGCGGAACAGCTCCTGCGGCGGGCGGCCGTCGAGCTTCTATTAACCTGCAAGCGGAGCCGGCCGTCGCCGTCTCCCACGTCCTCCGTGGCATCAGAGCGGGTCGCCCGCCGAAGGGGAACGGCAGCCGCCGATGAGAACGCGCACGTCGTACCGCTTGTCTTCTCAAGCAAGCGGGAGCGAGCCTGTCTTCGGAGAAGAAGCGAGCAAGGAAGGCGTAAAAGAGCTCCCTTTGGAGGGGCAGCAGCCCGTAGTCGCAGCGGTGGACACGCACAGACAGCGGCTTCTTTTCGATGCGGCCGCTGAGGCATGCCTGCGAGAGCATGGTAGGACGCTTCGGGAATTCGTAGAGTCTGCCGCCAGCCCTCTTTGCCTTGCGGCGAACGATGCGGACGAACATCCCGGGTGGCTTGACCTTCACGCTCCGCCCGAAATTCTTCTTGTAACTTTGATATGAGATCTTCTCGGTCTTGATGATATTCCAGGTTGTAAGAATCTGATTCGCCAACTTACCGTGGCTTCTCTTGCGCTCGGCTGCAAGGCGTCGCTTAGTTTCTTTAAGCTGTACTTGAAGAAGTCGATACCGTAAGGAGGCGATCCACCTCTTAAGTGGCTTTCTTCACTGTCCGGTCCTCATTAAAATTGTCCGGGTTGGCTGCTCGGCGCGTCGTCCAAGCGCTCTCTGGACGGGCCTAAGCTTGCGCCAGGGCTGCTCGATCCTCGGGCAAAACTTTTCCAGGCAAGCTGCGGTCTCCCCGACGATTGCGACTGTAGAAGGCCAATATCGAGGCAGGCGTTCGCCTCATCGCGCGCCTGCCGGGTCTTCGCAGGCGGCGTCCCCTTCTGGACGAGCCTCAGCACCTACCAGCGATCCTGGTCCCGGATCGTCCATCGAATGACACGGTAGTATTTCGTCTCGGAGGAGAGTGCGGCGGCTTGCCAGCCGTCGCGGTCCCTGAGGATCGAACATGGCCGGGATCGAAAGGCCCTTCCACTCGATCTTGCCGACACGGAAGCGGATCCCTGCCGCGTTGCTTTTGCCTTCGATCGAGTGGAGGCTCGCGGTATCCCTTGAAGTGGGGGCCTGCCGCGTAGACCGAAGGCGTACTTCTGGACGGCACGAAAGGCGCGCTTGTCCACTGTCTGCGCTTCATGTGGACCGAGGCGATCGCAAGTCGCACAGCCGCGTCGGCAGACGATCGCCAACCGGTCGAGTGCCGATTGCTTGAAGTTGAAGCGGTCGATGATCACGTGGCTGAGCGCGGGCACGCTTCCCCGCATCCGGCTCGCGGCTTGCGCGCTGCCAGTCCCGGCTCTTGCGCATGAGAGCCAGTAGCCGGAGCGACTCTCCCAAGAGGGCATTGTAAATCTGCCTTGCCATTTCGAACCGAATAGAAAGCTTGCGCTCATCCGCTGGGGTCGTCCGCAGCGGCAGCTCGCAGACGAACGACGGCGCCTAGACTCGCTTCTTCTCAGACATTCTTTTGGGCCTTGTTGTTCGATTGGTACTTCACTCAGCCGTTAGAAGACACATGGATGCATAAATTCAACCCCTAACGGGAAAAATCCGAACCCGCCTTATCCCCCTGTCTGAAGCCAGGGGCTTGCGGCGGCCGTATCCGGTCAAGGAGATTAGAGAAAAAAAACATATTTAATCATCTTCATATTTTCCACTATGTTATGCCTAGGGGAAAAATAGTGTCACTTTTTAGAAATTTCTTCTCTATTGTTTTTTTAGTTAAATACTTTATCCTAAAAGAATAGAATCTATACTTCTTATTTTTAGAAGAAAAAGGATATATCATGACAGATCAAGGCACAACTTTATCTGGACAAAAGGAATGTCAAACGGGATTGACGGGGATTGTTCTATTTTATTTTTTTGCTCTTAGTTTAATTTCATTTTTGGGATGGGGCTCTTTAAATATTTTTCTTGAGGGGATGGGTAAACCCCTGGATGGCTTGTATGCATTGATCTGGCTTGTGGTTTTTTTCGTGGTTGCTGGATTTTTTTCTAGGCAGCTCCGTTGTTCCCTATCCGAAGAGATCGAAAGTTGATTTTTCAAAAAGGAGAAAATGTATGAGCGAGGCTCAACTAGAACCAAAGCAACAACAAGTGGCCCCTGAAAAAAAAATTCCTCCTCCAGTGGGAACGCTTTTTGTTTTGATCCTCTATCTTGCCATTCTTGTAGGGATGTGGCTTTTCATGTTTTTTGAAATGGTGCAAAGGAGGTAGCTCAGATGGAAAAACTAGAAAAAATTTATGTCTGGCTTTCCGTAGGGATTCTTTTGGCTTTCATATTAGCTCTTATTTATGCCTCGGTAATTTTGGCAGTCAGGGTTCCTACTGATGTTGGTCAGATTGTTCCAAATCCTGGAGAGTCTTTGGCTTCGGCAACTATGCGAACCCCACCATTTGATCAGCCAGGGGTTCAGGAAATGGCTCCTGGAAAATATAAAGTCGTGGTGCTAGGACAGGCTTGGATGTTTAATCCTCCTTCAATAGAGCTTCCTGTAGGAGCTGATGTTACCTTCTATGGGACTAGTTTAGATATCGATCATGGTTTTTTTATTCCTAATACAGATGTGAATATGATGCTTTTACCTGGACAGGTTTCTATCCTTAGGCACAGATTTGATAAAGCTGGAGTTTATCGAATTATTTGTCATGAGTACTGTGGTACCCTGCACCATCTCATGACTGGAACTATTACAGTAAAATAAAACAAGAAAGCAAAAATGAGCGCTATTGTTCAGGCCCAAACCGAAGTGGTCCAAGACCCAAAACATTTTGAACTTTCCCCTGCAAACCGTCGCTGGATCTTATGGTTTATTCTTTTTGGTTTCGCTGCGCTGGCCTTTGGAGTTTTTCAAGGTTTTGTCCAAGGATTGAATTATGCAGGGATTAGCCTTTTTTCGTTTTTGCCTGGAATGAAAACCTATTATGAAGGGTTGACAGCCCATGGGGTGCTTAATGCTTTTATATTCACTTTTGCAGAAGCCAATGGATGGCTTTCTTTGACTACAGCTAGAGCTTTAGGCAGAAATCTAAACTCAAGGTTACTTGCTTTGTCTTTTGTACTATTGGTGTTGGGAACAGTGTTTGCTGGAATTCCTATATTTCTTGGTAAGGCCAGTGTGCTTTATACTTTTTATCCGCCATTACGGGCACATTGGGCATTTTATTTTGGAATTGCGCTAGCCGTAGTTAGTACTTGGATTATTTCCGCTGCCCAACTATGGGCTCTAGCAGAATGGAGAAAAGAACATAAAGGGGAGAGGATTCCTCTCATGGCTTATGTTTCAATAATGACCTATATCATGTGGGATATTTCTTCTTTGGGCGCAGCAAGTGAGGATCTTTTCCTTTTGCTTCCTTGGTCTTTGAATCTTCTTCCAGGCTCTGATCCACTTTTGAGTCGAGTACTCTTTTGGTATACGGGCCACCAGATCGTCTACTATTGGCTACTTCCTGCTTATGTTTCATGGTACATCTTCATTCCCAGGATGGTTGGTGGTAAACTCTTCAGTGACTCTCTTGCTCGAATTGCCTTTATTATGTTTGTGGTCCTGGTACCCGTAGGATTCCACCATCAATATACTGATCCAGGAATAGGTAATTACTTTAAGATTGCCGTTCTTATTCTCACCTTTGGTATAGCTTTCCCTAGTCTTCTTACAGCATTTTCTATCATGTATGCCTTAGAAATTGGAGGCAGAGCCAATGGAGGCAAGGGGATACTTGGTTGGTTCTTAAAACTGCCATGGAGTAATCCTGCAGTGAGCGCTCAGGTGTTGGCCATGATCGCTTTTTTGCCTGGAGGAATAACTGGAATCATGAATGCTAGCTATAACATGAATCTTCTGGTCCATAATACGACTTTTGTTCCCGGTCATTTTCACCTTACCCTTGGATCGGCTGTTACCCTTTCTTACTTTGGAATCGCTTATTGGCTTATTCCTTATTTAACAGGGAGGAAGTTAGCTTTAGAAAGAGTCGCAAAATGGCAACCGTGGGTTTATTTTCTTGGTATATTGATTTTTGCTCGAGGAGAGATTTCTGGTGGAATACTGGGTATGCCAAGAAGAACTGCCTTAGCTGTTATCAATTATGAACCTTTACCGGGCTGGAAACTAGCCGGTGCGCTAACTGGAATCGGTGGAACCATTATGTTCATTGGCTGTGTGCTATTCTTTCTCGTTATTTTCTTTACTCTGATTCAAGGCAAAAAAATGGAAAGCACAGGGGATTTGCCCTTTACTGAAACCTATCTTGGGGCTGCCCCATCAGGTTGGCAACTGATACTCGATAAACTCTCTTATTGGGTTTTACTCTCTTTCATTTTAATTGCTTTGGTCTATGGTCCTTTTTTGCTTACACACCTGCCGCCAAAATTAAATTCTCCACCTTTTCAGGGATTCTAAAAAATGATCCTGCAATAGAGCTACTTAGTTTTTTGGCTAATCTTGTATTATTATCTGTTGTTGACATCTTCCTTCCTGTATCAATGTTGGTGATTTTTACTGTGTTAAAGCTGAGCCATCTAATCACCTTTGCATTGCGCTAAAATGGATCCTATAGATCACAATAAACACAGTTGCTCATTTTCAGAGGCAGAACAGGGAAAAAAATTGTTACCCTCTTTTTAACTATTTATTTTTTCAAACCAAATAACCTTTTCCATCCATAGAATTTTTTTTTTAAATATCAGAATATTTAGACTAAAAAAGAATGAAACGGCTCCTGTGCTTATAGAATCAAGAATCCTGACCAATAGAATTGTAACAGAAATGTAACGTGCAAGGAACTATTGATTTTGTTAAAAAAAGGAAGCGGGGGATACGCTTTACAATAAAAAAAATAGATGGGAATAAGAAAGTCTGGAATTTGCTTTTTATAATAGGAGAGTAGTAATAATTTTAGCTATCAGTTAAAAATGAGGAAGTAAAATGAATCCTTTTTTTTATACTTGTAAGACAAATCACAATCTCTGGCGAACTTTCTTCTGGAAGCTGTGTCTAAGTATTTTAGCTTTTTGTCTTCTTGATTTTTCACTTTATGGACAAGAAATACCTGTTGTGGACACTAATCCGCCAGTTACAACTCAGGAAAATCAGACGGAAGAAAATGCTATAAAGGATGCTTCATCAGCAAGCTTAACTAACAGAGCCTCTACTGGTTCTGCAGATACTCAGTCTAGAGCCGAAGGAGACACTGAGAACACTTCTTCTCAACAGGATACGGCTTCTCAAGCTCCATCCCAGAAAGAAGGAAATGAAATAAAAAATCCAAAAGAGATAAGTAAGGAAGAAGTCCTGGGTCCAAAAACTGGAATTTATTTCGGTATTTTTGGAGGTGCTGCCTTTCCAATGAGTAATGGAATTAGTGCTCTGAATTCTCCACCCTTGTTTTCTGCTGGTGGCAAAACACATGGGGATACTGCTGGGGTAGGAGGAGTTCAAGTTGGTTATAACTTTTCTTCCTATAAGCTAGATTCTCATGGCGATTATTGGCTTCAACCGGCTGCTCAATTTGAAGCTTATTATATAGGTCAAGAAAATATTTCTTCTACTTTAGTAGGAGGAGTCGCAGGCACCACTATGACTAACATTCCGTATGGATTTACTTCTCAATTAAATATGGGCATCTTTGTTTTTGATGGCGTGATTCGATTTGTGAATCCCACTAAAATTGTTCCCTATATAGGAGGAGGTATTGGCGGGGCTTATCTCGCTTCTTCAGGAACTAATTTTATTGCTCCGGGTGGGATAAATTATCTTTCCGGTCATAGCTACTCTCAGGGAGCCTTTGTAGGGCAAGGACTTGCTGGAGTACAATACAATTTTACCGATCATTGGACTGCTTTTATTGAATATAAAATTCTTTGGATAAAAGAAACTGAATTTTCTTATCAAATGTTCAATGGGAATACCATGTTAATAAAATATCCTCAGTCTTTCAACATGGCCCTTGGAGGAATCCGATATAATTTTTGATAAAGAGTAAAAAGATTTTTAGCTGATCTTGAATTGCTACAACGCCAATCATTACTTTAGCGTTCCATGGCTGGAGTAAAGTAGAAGCTTCTTCGTTGGATCCTTCCTTTAAATTCAGCTTATACATCCTGAACTACAATTTTTCTTTTGGCTATGCTTTTAATGCATAGGGAGATAGGCAGCTTTTTGTCGTAGTCGGAAAAATTCGCTTCTCAGAACCCATGCGGTCATAGAGGTTTTTCAATAGAAAAGGAACTGCACACTTATTTGCATCCCTTTTCGACTATAAGGAAAATTTAGCTTTATTTTATGGCTCTTAAAAAGCAATTCTTTTGAATTGGAAAAGTAAATAGTGTGTGGAGAAAATACTATTCCTTATATTCCAGTAATTTTCATGGAGAGAAAGTCTATAGGGAAAGAAAATGGAAAAATGATCAATAGAAACAACTAGTAGCGTTTTATTGTAGTTTATTTTGTATAAAAAGTATGAGCCCGAAAAAATCAATTAAAAGCACTCCTTTTGATAGCCCTCGATCCTTGTTTAATTCTTCTACAAGTTCAGAATTTTCTAAGGCAAAAGATCTTCTCGTAATTGACATCGGAGGGCATAATGTCAAAGTCTATTGTTCAGAAGTAAATGACGTGAAAAAAATACCTTCAGGGAAGGATTTTACGCCTAAAAAACTTATCGAAGCAGTCCAGCGAGATGTTTTGAATAAAAAATATTCTAAGATTGCAATCGGGTTTCCAGGGCCAGTTAAAGAAAACAAGCCAATAGAAGAGCCAAAACATTTGGGGTTAGGTTGGAAGAATTATGATTTTACAGCTGCTTTTGGGTTACCTTGCAAAGTAATTAATGATGCGGCCTTGCAGGCATTGGGAAGTTATTGGGGAGGAGCTATGCTATTTTTAGGTCTTGGGACAGGACTTGGATCAGCCCTTATTATTAAGGGTACACTACAGCCTCTTGAACTTCAAGCTTGTCCCTATCGCAAAGGCAAAACGGTAGAGGATTATGTGAGTACGGAAGGATTAAAAGAATTAGGTCATAGAAAATGGAATCGGCATGTTCTTCAAGTGATTGAGCTTTTTCGATATATGCTCCAAGTCGATTATGTAGTCGTAGGAGGAGGAAATTCAAAATTTCTTAATGATTTACCTTCAAATACATTTTTGGGAAGCAATCAATTTGCATTTTTAGGAGGAATTAGGCTTTGGGAAGGTATTCCTAAGGAATTTTGTTCAAACATGTTTTTTTCCTCCTAATCACCATGTGTACTGATGCATTTTATAAAATCTTCTAAGGAATAGCCCATGTTTGGTGAAAATCGCCTGATTTTGGGGGTGCTCCAGAGGAGAGGGAGTCATTTTTGCCGAAACATAGTTATTAATTATTCATAATGTATAACATTATGAATAATTATTATGAATAAATCTTTTAAAGTAACTAAATAGATCAACGTTGTAGGATAATGTCTCTTTATGTTTCTGCGTATCGTTCCAATCCGGCGGCTCAAGCGGGAAAGTGGACCAGTACGTTTGACTGGTGGAGAGCTACTACGATCGAGGGAAAATCTAGAGAGCCGGTCTATAGCGACTCTTCTAGTGCAAGGAGCTTTTGGCTCCTCATGTGGACAGGCTTGTGGAGCTTTTAACGGGGGAGCCGCGCGCAAAGACGACGGAAAGCTCTAAGCCAGAATTGGCGGCGGTTTGGGGTCCGCGACTGTTAGCCAAGGCTTTGTGGGAGGAGTTGGGGTTTCCTTTAGCTTTTGGGAGGAGCTGCTCTAGAGGCGGCAAGCTCTTTCCCTAGGCAAGGAGAGCTTTTGTTCTTGTAGCCCATCGGTTGATTTGCTCGGGAAGCGAACATGCCCTCTTCCCAGTGGTTAGAGACTGACTATGTCCCGGATCGGTTAGGGGGGAGCGGACTAAAGCTGGTGTGGAAGCAAAACGGTCGGGTACAGGTAGACCACCGCTTCCTTTGGCCCTGGTATCGGACGCTGGATGAGCTTGATTCAAAGGAAGGGGGGAGATTGAAGAGGGCCTTTTTGCTTGGGCCTAAAGATCTTTTTTTCCTTGAAGCCCAAGATGGTCTTCTACGATTTGAGCTCTTCCTACTTCGAAGGAGAGGGTCCGGAGGAGTCTGCAGGATTTGGAAACAGTCCAGACGGTAATGGAGGATTTAGAGAGAAGCGCTTTGGGCTAGCGCCGGCTGGTCTGTGCTCGGGGACCTGAGGATGGTCAGTAGGGCCAACCTGGGCTTTCTTTGGAGCCAGGGCCATGGGTTTTTGGTGGGACTTTAGGCGGCGGAGGAGCTCGGAGGTCCTAGAGTACCTCGGCCCGAGCACAAGCTCTTCTCTTGGCAGCCCATCTCTTTCGGAAAGTAAAGACCGAGGCATGCCCGAGGTTCTGGGAGGACTTCCCGAGGCAGCGGATCTTTGTAGTCGAGAGTGCCCTAGCGGCTGGCCTACGAGCAAGCGATGCGAGAGGCTGCTGTGGCTAAGATTCGGGAAAAAGCTCTCAGAAGCTCGCGGAGCGGGTAGAAAACGCAAGAGC
>NZ_LXQB01000040.1 GCF_004421185.1 Methylacidiphilum sp. Yel
TCTATCTGCTTGTTCTTCTCTTCCACAACGCTCGATTCATCGCCCTCAGCTGCCTTTTTAGAATGTTTCTTTTTAGGATGCGCCGCTGGAGAGGATGATCCTTCATCCTGGCTGAAAGCTGGATAAAGAGCTACGATAAGAAAGAGTAAAAATGCATACCCCAGCTGACTAATCATTCTTCTAAACACCTGTTGCCTCCTATTTCAGTGTTATTGGCCAATAAAGATTTTTTCTCTCAGTCTTTCCTCCTCTTTTTCCCTATTCTTGGTTGAGAGAAAACTTTTTTTGGCTATTGAGCACAAAGCAACTTTTATGCCATTCTTTATAAGAGAAATAAAAGATTGAGGAGGACTCAAAAATCTGATTTCAGGTATCAAAAAGAAGACAATAAAAAAGATAAGTTAGAATAAAAAAAAGATTAATAAGTAAAAACGACTTCAATGGCTCCAAAAAAAAGGGGGCCAGAAGAAGAACCTACTAATCCATTCCCCTTCAAACCGATCCGGGAGGGGTTAACAAGCAAATTTGGTTGATAATAATCAAGCACATGGTTTCCAAAATCGGTTCTGCCTTCTATCCGTACCATAAGATTATCCGCTATATCGAACCGAAGAGTTAGCGTAGTTTCCCAAATGTTTGCTGGGAATATGAACCCTTCCAGATAGGAATTCCAACTTGCCTGTAGGTATTGTTCTCTCAAATTCAGGCTAAAATAATTATTGAATTTATACAGCTGGTATAGTCCGACACCCAACCAGTTGGTCGGTCCATCGTAGCCTAAAGAAAAAGGGAAGGGAGGGAATATCCCAAGGAGTTGTTGTTGCGACAGGCCAAAGGTAGTGAGGCCGCTAGGCGCCACGGCATGGTTATAAAATCCACCTACCAATTCGAAACTGAACATAAGCTTATCCCCAGGAACAACGGAGGGAATCCAGGAGCCAAAATCGTTAAGTTCCATATAAGTCCCATTATTGTTATAAGGACCAGGAATAATATCCCCGTTTGCATAAGCCCCAGGATAAGCGAGAGTTGCCGAAGGGGATGTGCCAAACCCCGGAGGATTGGTTCCATTAAATCCGTAAAGGAGAGCGAAAGTGTTCAATAGCTTTTTATTGGTTGACTCATAGTCAAGGTTGAAAGTGACTAAATAGGTCGGCAGTTGGTTCACCATATTGTCTAAAAATCCAAAATAGGGATATCCTCCACGGGAAGTATTAAAGCCACCATCAACTAGTCCTCCTCTCACTCTCCAGGAAGCATTTATCACATAATAGATTTGGCTGCCGACAAGGACAAAGGGCTCGACATTGTTAAAAAAAAGGCCGTAGGAAAAATTTAGGTTAGCTGGCCTTTCCAGGACTTCAAATCCTACAGGGGCTTCAAATTTGCCTAGATGGATTTCGACCTTATGATTCTCTCCAGCGGGGATTTGGACGGCCACATACGCTTGCTCGACAAAGATCGTGCTTGTGTTTAGGCCAAAAGTGGTGGAATTAGCGGTCCCCAAGCCTTCAACGGCATCCGGCACACCAAGACCCGCATCCTGACCAAGCATCAAATCAAACCTAAAGGCACCATCAAGCTTATTTTCCTTTGATAGTTCTCTTTCTAATACCACTTTGAGCTGATTAAGATTGAATCCTCCTCCTGGAATCCCATCGTCAGCATACCGCAGAGGTGCAACAGGGACGGCCGGCCCGAAGGTGGGTTTCCCATTTAGAGTTTGAGAAGCAAAGGATGGCAGCGAACCAAAAGCGGGTGCATTAAAAAAATTGTAATCGTAACTTGCGTCCACGTAGCCACTAAGTTTGATGGCAGGCTTTGGGGGAGGCAGGGCTATACCTTCTTGTTCAAGAATTTTTTCTAGCTGATGGACCGTTGGCGCTTCTGTTTGCTGGGTCGTTTCTTTTTTTTCATCCATAGAAGAAGCATTTTCCTCTTCAATAGCTTTTCCGATAGTTGGATAGGCCAATAGAATGAGGAAAAAAAAAAGATACCACCAGCACGTATACTTTTTCCATGGCAACAGAATCCAAAAAAAACAACAAGAAATTATAGAAGCAACAGAGTCAAATTTTACCAATTGATTCAATGAAAAGCAGTAAGAAACCAAGAGCTATTTTCCCCTCCCCTTTGAAACAGCTGACTTTGGAAATGAGCTAGAGAGCCAATTCTTCTAGAGCTTCGTTAGCCTTCTTTTCCTCTTTCCATCTGCTCTTAGATCTTTTCTGAAACTCCTCCCAGAGACTTTAGCCATTATGGCAATCAATATCAAGAAGCTGGAACTGTTTCATTTTTCTTTGAAGGGTTTTTCGACTGATCCCAAGCTTTTTTGCAGCATGCGTTTTTTTACCATGACAGAATTTGAGAGCATCAAGAATGATACGTTTTTCAGCTTCTTTTAAATTAAAACAATCGGCATTTTCTGCACTGAAGCTACTCGTCGTTGCGGCTTTGACTGCTCTTACTCTTTCGGGCAGATCTTTTGGATAAATTTTTTTCCCCTGACAGAGTACCACGCCATGTTCTATAGCCATTCTCAGCTCACGAACGTTCCCTGGCCAGTCATATTCCAAAAGGATCTTTTGAGCCTCTGGACTTAAGCCCTCGATTTTCTTCCCATTTTCTGCAGCAAATTCCTCAAGAAAGGCTTGAATCAGCAAAGGAATATCCTCTTTTCTTTCTCTTAATGGGGGCATAGTAATACGCACAACATTGAGCCGAAAGAAAAGGTCTTCTCGGAATTTCCCTTCTTCTACCATCTTTTCCAAGTTCCGATTAGTTGCCGCAATAACTCGGACGTCTACCGGAATTATTTTATTGCTTCCGACCCGCTGGATCGATTTTTCTCCTAAGGCACGAAGCAACTTGACTTGCGTGGGCAGATCAATTTCTCCAATTTCATCTAGAAAAATGGTCCCTCGAGCTGCTTCTTCGAATCTGCCAATCCTTCTTTCAATGGCTCCTGTAAAAGCGCCCTTTTCATGGCCAAAAAGCTCACTTTCCAAAAGCTGTGGGGAAAGCGCCGCACAATGCACGACCACAAAGGGGAAATTTCTCCTTGGACTGAGTTGATGGATCGCGTGGGCAGCCAGTTCTTTGCCTGTTCCACTTTCCCCTTCGATCAACACAGTTGCCTTACTTAAAGCCACCTGTTTAATTTTTTCGAAAACTTCCTTCATTACCAGAGAGGAGCCTATCATTTTCTCCAGGCCATATTTCAAGTTGAGCTGGCGTTTTAACTGTAGGTTCTCTACTTCCACTTTTCTTGACCGGTAGGCTCTTTTTAGTATTATTTCTAGTTTTTCTAAATCCACCGGCTTAGTAATGTAATCGTAGGCCCCTTTTTTAATCGCTTCCACGGCGTTTTCCACCGATCCATAAGCGGTCATAAAGATACAAAGGGGGGGGACAGAAAGTGCTTTCATCTTTGTCAGAATATCAAACCCCGACTCTTTCCCAAGCCGTATATCTGCCAAAACAATATCAATCGGCTCGTTTTCCAAAATATTGATGGCAGTAAGGACATCCGAAGCCTCATACACTTCATAGTCCTCAGCCAAGGCCATGACTAGGCCCGAACGCGTTCTTTTTTCATCCTCAACGATCAGTAGTTTTGGATAATCAATGTCCATGCTAGAGCGTTTGGTTAACTTTTATCTTGGGCCATTGGTAAGAGCCTGATTAGCCGCTCGGCACGAGGTAAGAGAATTTTTACGGTTGTCCCTTTTCCATCTTCGCTTTCTATTTGAACTTCACCGCCATGATCGCGGATAATCCTCCGAACTATGAGTAATCCTAAACCTGTGCCTGAAGCTTTCGTTGTAAAATAAGGTTTAAAAACCTGACTCATTGCTTCTTGAGGGATTCCTCCACCATTATCTTGAAAAGAGATAGTAAGAAAGGAGTCGTCATAATGGGTGCTGATTTTAATGATACCGTTTTTGCCAACCGCTTCTATACCATTCTTAAGGATATTATAAAAAGCCTGTTTAAGCTGGTTTTTATCCGCCCGTAGCAGAGGAAGACCCCGGTCAAGATTCATTTCCAGTAGAATATCCAAGTTTTGAAATTCAGGAGAAAGAAATTCCACGGTTTGTTTAATCACCTGATTGACAGAAAGAAGCCTCAATTTGGGAGGAGAAGGCCGGATCGCCTTCAAAAACTGGTTGATAATCCCATCCAGCCTGCGCAGTTCTGAACGAATAGCTGCAAAGGAACTTTCTATTTCCTTCTTTCCTTTTTCCTCGGTTTTCTGAAGAAGCTTTTTGAACCTTTTTTCGAGCAACTGAAAATGGATGCTTAAGGCATTGATAGGATTACCCAATTCATGCGCAACACCGGCAGCAAGCATAGTTAAAAGATTAAGTTTTTCAGTTTCTATCACCTCTAGGGTCTTTTCCCTACTTGCCGTAATGTCATAAAAAATGGCTATAAAAGCCGCATTCTTCTTCCCAATTTCTTCAAGAGGGATTAACGAGAGGTTCAGATACCGCGGTTCTGGATAAAAAACTTGGAAATCACGACTGACCATCTTTTCCAAAGCAATCAGCTCAGGCCAATCAATGAGCGGCACACACTGTTTTATTTCTTTACCAAGCATTTCTTCAGGATTAACGCCAAATAGCCGCTGAAGAGCCATATTGGCATACTGGATTTTTCCCCGACTGTCCAAAACCACTACCCCTTCTTGCAGGGAATTAAAGATGGCTTCTAAAAAACCCTTTTCCTTAACCAACCGCAGAAAGACATTCTGAATCTCATCCGGTCCAACTCTTTCAAATTTTCCAAGTAGCTTGCTTAAAAAGGAATGGCGCATAGGGATTTCCAAAATCAATAAAATATAAGTTTTTCTAATTTATTTTTCCACTAGGAACTTGTCATCCCTTTATCAGAAAAGCTTCCAGCAAGAAATTCTCATTAAGGGCCAGAACCATCCGACGCCAAGGTGTTGGGTCGTCCCTTCTTTCCTTGCGAATGTATCTGATTGAAAAACAACAGGACGCCCCGAGCGATCGCTTCAGCTAATTTTTGGCGGTAAATCGGATGATCAACAAGTGAGGACTCAATAGCATTAGAAAGAAATCCGCCTTCAACCAACACGCTAGGTAGCAGATTTTCTCTAAGAACTTTAAACCTTGCTCGCTTGAGCCCTCTGTCCATGTCTGGATCTGCAGGATGCAGTCGGATGATCTGACTGTGGATATCATGAGCTAAGAGGATATTGAGCGGATCGGTTTGATTTCCAGGACTAGCGATGTAATCGGTCAGATAGAGCCTGCCGCTATTAGTAGAGGGGGAGCCACGAGGAGAAAGCGCGTAGGTTTCCAGACCATGTCCATCGCCATAGGCCTGATTAAAATGAATGCTTATGAATATATACTCTGGATAATAAGCAGCCATCCGCACCCTCTGATCGAGAGAAACAAAAACATCCTCATTTCGCGTCATGACCACTGGAATTCCTCTAGCCTTCAAAATTGCCGCAAGCCTCCGGGCCGTATCTAGCGCATAATTTTTTTCTGTCCCCTTTCTGGAAATCGCCCCCTTATCCGACCCTCCATGCCCAGGATCTATGACTACCCCCCGATAGAGTCGACTTTGAGGAATCCTCTCTGGCCGCAAAATTGGATCGAACAAGCAGCAAAGGTCCGTTCTAGAAATCCATATCTCAGCTCCCCTTTGAATAATAGGAAAAGAAAGCCAATGCTTGACCCCATCAATAAAAACGACCGAAGAGTTTGGTTTAAAATCCAAGCTCACCAACCCATTGGAAAGATGAACTTCTGTCGCTGGGCTATAAGGCAACTGGGGGAAATGATAAAACCGACAGAAATCTTCTAAGGGCACATATTGGCTTTTACCAAAAGTCGATAGGTGCCACTCTTGGGCTTTGGTAAAGGGAAGACCTAAAAAGAGAAAGAAAAAAAACAGTTTGCTTAGCGTGCGCATGGGAAATTATCTATCAATCTTATTTTATCTATCCAAATGGCTCCACACAATCGCCCGTTTACTTTTTCCACATAATCGACTTTAAAACAAGAAATTTTCTCCAGTTCCCTCCGTGCCCAAGCCTCTGGCTCAGCCATCATGGATGCTTCTTTTAATATTCTTGGGAAAAGGGCAGCGATCTTTTTCTGCTCTTCCGTCAGATAGGCATTCCTTGAACTACAGGCCAACCCACTTTCTTCTCTAACTGTCTCAACTCCAATAATTTCTATTGGTATATAAAAATCCCTCACTATTCGGCGCACCAGTTCGAGTTGTTGGGCATCCTTCCATCCGAAAATAGCTTTAGTGGGTTGGATCAGCCAAAAAAGTTTCATGAGTACTGTGGCAACACCCCTAAAATGGCCTGGCCTTGTTTTGCTGCAACGGCCATTGGAAATATCTTCTTCGACTATCCAGCTGGAATGATCCTCAGCATAGAGTCCCTTTGGGGCAAACAGAACATCTACTCCATTCTCCTCACAAATTTGCCTATCCAGGGGATAATTCCTTGGGTAGATGGCAAAGTCTTCGGTGGGAAGAAATTGGGTGGGATTTACATAAATACTTACAACAGTTAGGCCTGCTTGTCTCTTAGCTTCTTGAATCAAAGCAATATGCCCATGATGCAAAGCACCCATAGTCGGGACTAGACAAACAGGCTGCCCCTCTTTTTTCCATTGAGAAGCTAAGCTTTGCATTATTGAAGGTTCAAAAATTTCCATCATACCGGCACCTTTGTATTTAAGAAGCCTATCTTTGGAACCTATAAAAAAGGTTCTGTACTGAAGAAAAAGGCTTTCCACAAGCAAAAGAGAAAAACAGCCAGGTTCTTTTTCCTGGTGATAGCGTCGATACTTAGAGGGACAAAAATACTAGGTCCATGCCTATAATTTTTTTCTGCTTGAGCTAGCATTTTGACTGTGCCTTATAATTTTTCGCTTTGTCTTTTCCCTGTCAACTGTTAGAAGAATTCCTTAGTGATTTCCTTTGCTGTGTATGCAAGAAACAAAAAAGCATAGGTCATTGAAAAAACTCCTTTGCTTAGCGTCCTGGGCACAATACCAGAATTTTTTTTTAGTCAACAAACGGTGATGTAGGTTAAATGTTTGCTTGTGGATCTATTTTATATTCTTTTTTTCTCTTTACTGCTCTTAGGACTTATTTCTCAAATTTTTGGTTCCTTTCTTTCGACTGGATCCCTACGGGAAAGTACGCTATACGCCCTGCTGTGGATTCTTTTCAGTCTTTTTCTTGGGTTATGGCTTGGTATAAGCAAGGGGGTGGAAAAGGCCTTTGGTTTTTTTGCGGTATTTTGGATCGAATATCTCCTTAGCATCGATAATTTAATCCTTTTTCATGTCATTTTCGAATTTTCGCAAACAGCTGAATCCTTTCGCCACAAACTGCTTAGCCTCGGTATCTTTTCAGCGATCTTTCTTCGTATCCTGCTCATTGTCTGTGGTCTTTTTGTTGCCAGCAGATGGTCTATGCTCTATCCTCTTTTTGGGCTTTTTCTTTTTTTTGCAGCCTATCGGTTGGCTCGGCCTCAAAAAGATAAGCCGCCTGGACTCCTAAGTTATGATAAAAAATTTTTCTTTGGGCCTTTTGTCTATGAGCCAGCTGAAAAAACTAAATTTCTTTTCAAAGATGGTCCAAGGATAGGTTTTGGTTCTCTGGCACTTAGCTTCCTTGCGATTGAAACCACTGATATCCTTTTTGCTTTAGACTCCGTCCCTGCTTCTTTTGCTATTACTACTGATCCCCTTCTTCTCATCAGTGGTAATATTTGTGGTGTTTTTGGCTTACGTTCCCTCTACTTTTTAGTAGAGAGAACAGCCAAAACCTTTGTTTCTTTTAATACCCTCTCCGCCCTGTTGTTGGTCCTGATGGGAATAGAACTCCTCATAAAACCCTGGTTAGAAATTTCCCCATTCTATAGTTTCTGCAGCATCCTTAGCCTGTGTTTAGTCTATGGCTTGATAAAAGGCATAGGGAAAGCAAAAAATAAGCAAAAATAAAAAAAGTCATTCTAAAAAGGTTTTTTTAGAGCTTACGTCAAAGCTAGGAACTCTGCCCTTCCTATCCTCCTTTGCGTCCTTCTCGCTATTAGCCAAAGCAATGGATCGCTTCGGTAGATTATTCCATCGCAAGGAATTCTCTAAAAACAATCAGCACTTATTTAGATTCTTCACCGAAGAGGGGAGGTTCTTCAGGAGGTTCCTGTTGCTGTTTTCTTTGGACTTCTCTCATCTTTTCAAGAAGTTCAGACATATCCTCGACTTCTTCCCAAACATCTTCGGCAACATAAATTGGACATTTGTACTGCAATGCTAAGGTCAGGCAATCACTGGGCCTGGCATCGATTTCAATGATTTTTTTATGGACCTCATTTTCGGCACGCAAAAGGAGTCGAGCAAAATAGGTATTACTCCTTAATTCGTTAATAACGACCCTTTCGACACTGATAGAAAGAGAGTCAAAAATCATGGCCATGAGTTCATGCGTTAGAGGCCTTTCGTTTCTTTCTCCTCTAATCGCCATGGCGATTGCCCGGCCAACATAGCTATCGACGTTTATAACAAATACCTTCTCTTCGTTTCCTAAAAATATAGCAAAACCATTAGGGCTACTTGGTAAAATCCCTTTAACCTCGATAGGAATAACATCATTTCTCACATTCTTTTCTTAATTCGGTTTTGAACACTTTGCAAGGGCTTGAAAGAAAAAAATAAAAAATATTAGACAATCTTTGCGAATTATTTTTCTAATTTTATATTGTGAGTTCCACAGTAATGCAAGCAAAGAACCCATGGGAAATAAGTCAAGCTCTCAATACCTATCAGATACCAAGATGGGGAGCTGGCTACTTTTCTATCAACAAAGAAGGGAACATTTGTGTGAGACCCGTGCAGGATGCAGGTCCCGAGTTAGACTTGTACAAGGTGGTCCAGCAAGCCTTTAGCAGAAAATTAAATTTTCCTCTTCTGCTCCGCTTCCAAGATCTATTACGCCACCGAGTCCTGAACCTCAACCAGGCATTTAATGAAGCGATCGAAGAGGCTGGATACAAAGGCAAATATCGGGCGGTATTCCCAATAAAAGTCAACCAGCTCCGAGAAGTCATCGAAGAGATTATCGATGCGGGCTTACCGTTTCATCATGGACTGGAAGCTGGGAGCAAAGCTGAACTATTCGCTGCCTTGGCCATGCTTAAGGACCCGGAAGCTTTGCTCATTTGTAATGGATTCAAAGACAAACTTTTTGTGGATGCCATTTTTATGGGACGGAAACTTGGAAAAAAAGTGGTCCAGGTGCTTGAAAAAATGGAAGAACTAGATCTGGTCATTGATGCCATGGGCCGTTTTAAGGTTGATCCTCTCATTGGAGTTCGTCTGCAGTTAGCCTCTAAAGGAAGAGGCCACTGGGCTTACTCAAGCGGAGAAGAAGCCAAATTTGGGATCACCACAGCCGAACTGCTACAGGTTATCCAGCGACTGAAAGAAAATGGTCTATCAAACTGTCTACAGCTCATCCATTTCCATATCGGTTCACAAATCCCCGATATTCTAACAATTAAAAGAGCCGTTAGAGAAGCAGCCAGGTATTATGCTAGGCTCTATCAACTTGGCTTTCCGGTTCAGTACATCGATGTGGGGGGAGGACTTGGGGTGGACTATGACGGCAGTCGTTCTACGGAGTCTAGCATCAACTATTCGCTTCAGGAATATGCGCGGGATATAATTTATAATATCGCAGAAATCTGTAATGAAGAAAGAGTGCCCCATCCAACGGTTATTTCTGAAAGTGGGAGAGCGGTCGTTGCTCATCATTCGGTCTTGATTGTCGATGTCCTCGGATCGATTCAAAAAGTCAAACCGCCTTCCCAACAGCCCATTAGCATCAAATCCAAGCACAAGCTTGTTCAGGATCTTCTGGAGATCAAAGCCTTACTGAACAAAAAAAATCGGCTAGAGAACTATCATGATTCTCTTCAGATCAAAGAGGACGCTCAGTCGATGTTCGATCTAGGGCTGCTCGATTTGCAAACGAAAGCTGAAATTGAGACTTTGTATTGGGAAATATGCAAAGAAGTGGTTCATCTTTACAATGGAGCGAAGCAGGTGCCCGAAGAAATTCGCAAGCTTAGGGAGTCGCTAAGCGATCAATACTTATGCAATTTTTCAGTTTTCCAATCCTTGATAGATCACTGGGGCTTAGGTCAAATTTTTCCAGTCGTTCCTATTACGATGCTCAATGAAAAACCAGATAGCCGGGGCTTTCTAGTTGACATTACCTGCGATTCCGATGGAAAGATATGCTCTTTTCTGACTGGAGAAGAAAAACATCAGGCTTCTATCCCTCTGCATAGTTTAGACTCCAAACCCTATTTGCTTGGCATCTTTCTTGTAGGCGCCTATCAAGATATTATGGGGGATCTACACAATCTTTTCGGTCGAGTCAATGAAGCCCATGTGTTCATTGACCCTGATGAGCCGGATGGCTTCTACATTGAAGAAACAATCCCAGCCCTTACGATAGGAGAAGCACTTAGTTCGGTTCAATATGAACCTAAAATCCTTGAAAATGCCATGAAGAGCCAGGTGGATTATGCGATCAAGCAAAACCTGCTCAAACCCAATGAGGGAATGAGGCTTTTAGAATTTTACGAACAGGGGCTAAGAAGATCCACTTATCTAGAGATTGAATACAACCGGCTTTTCTTAAAAACTACTTCTAGCCTGCTTGAGATGGAATGAGCCTATTTTTTTCCTCTCTTTCTTTTTTTCAGGGCTAAGAGTTTTGATTCCTTCCAAAAGACAAAAGCCTTACTATTTTTAGAGCAAACAAACTCTTCAAAGATTCTGTGTTCTTTCCCCATCAACTAAAAAACACTGGCAATTAAGAGGGTGCCCCATTTTTCAAAACGTCCATTGGCTCTATAGGTATTTCCTCTTTTTGAAGGAGTTCTATGAATTTCCTCATGGCGGGGGTTAACATTCTCCCAGATTTATAAAGGATGCCTATCGGCCGGTAACAAGGAGGGCCAGAAAGCTCTAACATTTTCAAAGTTCCGTTTTTGAGTTCTTGGGTAATGGTAGCCATGGGGACGATAGCAACCCCAGCATCTATTTCCACAGCCCTTTTAACTGTTTCCACATTATCAAATTCCATTACAGGACGAAACTCAAGGCCACGATCCCTGAAAAGCTTGTCAAGTTCCCGCCGTGTAGGCATGTCTGAACTAAAGGCGATGAAACCTTCCTTGGAGATTTCCTCCAGCCCTACTTCTTTAAGATTTGAAAACCGGTGGCTCGGACTACAGATAACCACCAATCGATCCTTTCGGAAGGGTTCTATTTTAATCAACTTCCTAGGCGATGGATAGGCCACAATACCAATATCGCTGTGTCCTTCGGCTATATCCTGATAGACCTGACGGGAATGCCGATATTCCACTCGCACATTGACTTCAGGATAGAGTTTAAGAAATTTTTTTAAATAATAAGGCAATTCATGCAGCCCTACACTATAAATAGCCGAAACACGAATAAGCCCTGAAATAGAAGCCTTGATTTCAGTGATCTTCGCCTCTATTTTTAAATAAATGTCAACAATCTCCTTCGAAGCATGATAGAGAATCTCCCCTTCTTTGGTCAGCTGAACTTTCCGGCTCCCCCTTTCGATCAAGGGTACCCCAAAGCGTTCCTCCAAAGAACGGATTTGCTGACTGACAGCAGACTGACTGATCTTGTTGAGTTGGGCAGCTTTGCTAAAGCTGCGGCTTTCTACAAGATCTCTAAAAGCTTTCAATGTTTCAATTTGCATCAGAAAAAATTTTTAAGTAAAACTAATAATTTGTCAAATTATGAATTTTTCTTTTTATACTTCTGCAATAAAAGAACAGTTAGAAAAACTTCAAGAAAAAATAGAAAATGCTACCCAAAAGAGTGGCAGAAGAGCTGATGCGGTGACTGTGGTAGCCGTTACAAAAGGATTTGGTCCTGAGATTATTGAAACACTACTCAAGCAAGGGATCCTGCATATTGGGGAAAATCGGGTTCAAGAAGCTCGCATTAAAAAAGAGATAATCGGCGAAAAAGGCATCTGGCATTTTATAGGGCATCTTCAGAAAAACAAAATAAAACTGACCGCCCATCTTTTTGACTGGGTTGACTCGCTCGACTCTTTGGAAGAGGCTACTTTACTATCTCATGTGGCCAAGGCAATTGGAAAAACATTGAAGGTGTTAGTGCAGGTGAATACTTCTGGAGAATCCACCAAGCATGGCACAACCCCTGAGCAGGCTCAAGCTTTGTGTTTGGCCATCAATGAACTGCCTGGGCTTGAACTTTTAGGGCTCATGACCATTGCCCCATTACTCAAGGAGCCTGAAAAAGCTAGACCCTTTTTTAGGCTTCTAAGAGAGCTACGAGACCAGATAGAATCCCAAACCAATCTTCATTTACCAATTCTTTCTATGGGAATGAGTCAGGACTTTGAAGTGGCAATAGAAGAAGGAGCCACAATGATTAGAATAGGAACCTTTCTTCTTGGTCCACGCCCAAGCCCTTTTCTTAAAAGAGAAGACACAAAAACGTTGCTATAAGGAACTGGAGTCTTGCAATTGAAAAGAGCTCTTTTGCTTTTTTCCCTCTCTACCACCCTTTTATGGCCTTCCACTCTCTTTTCTCAAAATACTTCCAACACTTTTTCTTATACTTTTCTTTTCATTGATGGAAAAACAAAAGAGGAGCTTTCCTTAAAGATTCAACCTCCCTATTTTCGAATCGATCGGCCTAAGGAGCTTTTTTCTATTATTTATAACGAAAGAGAAGATTCCTTTGTTGGCTTAGAGCATAGAGATGGAAGATATTGGAAATTTTACTGGCCACAAATTCAAAAAGCCGTTCAAAAAACAAAAGAAAGTAGCTATAAAATCAAAAGTGATCCTTTTACTGATCCTATCGAACAGAGTATAGAAGAAGTTCTGAATCCCCCACTGTCTACTCATTATGGCAGATTTGAACCTTTTAATCCTCCTCCCCAAATTCCATGGGAACAAAGCTCCCTAACCCGAAACTCCTCTTATGGAGAACTTTCCCAATGGATTGCGAAAAATACCGAGGGGCAATCTGTTTGTTGGCTAGGCTCTTTTTCAGCCTCCGAAATGCAACATTGGGATCAAAGCATTGGCAAATTAAGGAAAGTCTGCCAAATCCTTTCTTTTCTCTTGGGGGAGTATGCCTGGCCTCCTAAAGCCTTAGATTTATGGAGTTCCCTGCCTAAAAACTTAGGAATTCCGGTGGAAACCTATTGGAGGCAAGAAAATAAATCCTTGCAACTGTTCCTCATCCGCAAAGAACTTCTTTCTAATACTACATGGATAGAACCACCCAAAAATTACATGATCGAGGAGTTGCCTTTGCTCGAAGAATACAAAAACGAATAGAAATTTTTATATCCCTATTTATTTTCTAGAGAATATAGTATAAAATAATTTCATTATTCGAGTATGTTTTTAACGAAACGAAGTAAATATGCGCTGCGAGCCCTGCTTTTTCTAGCCAGAGAACAGGCAAGAGGAACGATCTTGATCCAAGAAATAGCTGAAAAAGAGAAGATACCAAAAAAATTTCTGGAATCCATTCTTCTAGAACTCAAGAATAACGGGCTTTTAAGCAGTCGCAGAGGCAAAGGTGGGGGCTATGCCCTGGAGTATTCCCCAGAGAAGATTTCGATAGGCTCAGTTATTCGGCTCATCGATGGCCCCATTGCTCCTGTGCGTTGCGTTAGCCAGTCGGCATATGCGCCCTGCGAGGATTGCTTGGATGAAAAAACCTGTGTCATCCGATATTTGATGAAAGAAACTCGCGATGTCATCGCCACTGTTTTAGATAAAACGACCTTGCAGGAACTCTTGCAAAGAGAAGATATACTCAAAGCGGAAGCTACCGAAGGCTTTGTGTTTGAAATTTAGAAAAAAAGTCTTAAGAACTTTTTCTGCCCTTGGCCTCTTTCTGAGTTTTCTACCGCTCCTGAAAGCTGAAAGAGCATCTTTAGAAAACTTAGCCAATAGCGACCGCTTCAAAAAATTTTCGGAAAAACAATCTTAAGAATGAAAAATAGAGAGGCTCCACCTAAAAAACCTATACCCAAAAGGAACCAGACTGCCCAGATTCTCAACAGATGCTTTTTTTTCTCCAATGTCTCAACGATGCCTAATAACCTTTTGAGTAGCTCATCCTGATTGGAAGGACTCTTGCTTTTCTTGCTTTCTTCAACAACCATTTTCTTGATTTCTTGATGACTATCCGCAAGGGTATGAATAATTTCTTCGATCTGCTTTTGATAATTTTCTAAATAACCAATAAAGTTTCTCATCGCCTCCCTGTTTTCTTCATCCCTTGTCGATATTTGAGTAGGCAAGGATTGAAGCAAGCGGCTAACTTCCTTAGGGATCATGTCTAAATAGGCCGCATTGGCTTCTAGCAAAAGCAAAAGACCAGGAAGGGTATCCAAAGGCTTTTCACCCTGGCAATGCTCCATGTACCATTCCCATGCAAGCTCCCTTTTTTCAGGGGGGAGTCTAGAAATTGCTGCTTTCCAATACCTATGAGGATCCGATAAACTCTCGGACTGCCCATTGACTGGAAGAGGAGGGGAATTGGGTTTTTGTTCATTAGCAATTGGCTGTTCGACCGGCGTTTTAAGCTCTTTTCCAACGGGGATCGAGCCTTTCTGTGTAGGAAAAGCAAAGGAAGGTTTGGGAGGAACAGACCAAGTTGTTTTGAAAGGTTTCATTGAAGATTCGATAAGTTAACCTTAGAACCCCTGGATTTTTGTGTAACTTCTTTGTTTTCTATGGAAGGTTTCTTCCAGTTTTCCATCACTCGCCTTGCCTCTTCATCAGGCAGCAAATAGGAAGCTAGCCTATCGTACTGTTCGAAGATCTTTTTTATCCAATCCTCCAGTATCACCCGATGGAAAAGATCCATCTTGATTTTTTTATCCGATATAATCTCTAAAAGATTTAAGGGTCTTTGTAATTCGATTTCAAGCAAAGACAGATAATTGCGGGTATCAGAAAGCAGGGCAGGGAATTCCAAGGTAGCTGCCCCTAATGCCGTCAGTTCTTTTTCTAGCTGACTACCATCAAACATCCGCGTTTTTGGTGCTTTTGCCCTATTTTTTATCACCAGGTAATCGACATTATCACCAAACTTTTCGACAATCTCTGCTAGTTCGTCCATCACACTCAAGTCATCAATGGGAAAGAGAAAGAGCGTTGTCCGAATCCCCGATTCCTTACTCCAATCTAAAAAATGAGCAAAATCAAAGGAATGTAACAACACTCTATAAAAATGAGCTTGGGGATCTAGTAGCGTCACGGATTTTTCAGGAATTGTTCGAAATATTTTTAAAAAGTCTGCTTCAGGCTCCTCGGATAAGGTCACTAATTTTGCCTCGGGTATGGCTCGCGATAGTGTTTGGTTATCATTATCTAGATCATAAGCCTGCCAGGCCACATTTCTTGCATTCATCCAGAAAATCTGTAATGAGGCCTGCGTTGATTTTCCCACATTGCCTTTGCTTTGCAAAGGTAGAGTCAAACGATGCTTAATCATAACTAATGAATACTCCTCTTTTTTTCTTTTTTTTATTCCTTCCAAGGTTCTTTCCCATCGGCATACCCAAAAATACCCCGCTGAGCGCCTTTTTCTAATCTACTCAAAGCTCATCTAAACCCATTTTCAATATTTTTCAATGAGAAAGTTCAAGCTTTCTTCAACTTTTTAGTTCCTTTTCTAGAGAAAAAAAGCTCATTCCTATAATCCAGTTCCCAAGAGATCTCTT
The DNA here is from genome assembly GCF_004421185.1 of Methylacidiphilum sp. Yel. Classification (GTDB taxonomy): domain Bacteria; phylum Verrucomicrobiota; class Verrucomicrobiia; order Methylacidiphilales; family Methylacidiphilaceae; genus Methylacidiphilum. The sequence goes on from NZ_LXQB01000040.1 coordinate 15,847, forward strand.
AGGAACCTGGCATAAATCGTAGCACCCATACCTCCTCTTGTGGACTTTGGGAATTATCAAAGCGGGTCGTTTTCAAACCAAAAGCAACTGCTCCTGAACCATCTTCTACTCTAAGACATGAAAAAGGCGTACTTACTGCAGTCCCAAATGTTTTTATCCATAAAAAATCTCCCCTTGCATTTAAAGAGGCAAGGAAAACCCTTTTTGGCTTTTGCCTAGAAGAAGCTTGCAGGGGATATACCTCTTTGATTTCTCCCAACACATAGCAATTCCCTTGACTATCAGACTCTACAGCAACAGGACTGAGAGACACACCAGAACCAAATTGTTTACACCACAGCTGCTCTCCCCTAGAAGAGTAGCGAAAAACAAAGGTCTGAAGACTATAAAGATCCCCAAGGGATCGTCCTTTTTCATCTGGACAGGAAAAACTGCTAGTTACCCCACACACAGTAAGCTCCCCCTTTTTCCCTGCAAAAGCTGAAACCACTAAATTGTTCCAATTTCCAGGAATCAATACATTCCACAAGGTTCTGCCTCTAGTGTCACATTTCCTAAGAAAAATATGGACATGAGTTACTATAAGCGGAGCACTTAACCATCCATAATCCATTGTGTGACCGACGTTGCCAGCATATGGTCCAAATCCAGCAGAATAGCCATAAAGCAAAAGTTCCTGGGGGGATGCAGTGCAGATTCCCTCTAATGTATCAAGCGTCTCAGGACCAGAAGGCAACCAGCTATTTTCAGGGCTTTTCCCAAAAGTAAGTGGAAAACTGTCTATGACTTTTCCATTGGCAGCATAATGGATGATATCCAAAGGACTGAGACTCTTTTTATCCAAAGAAAGGAGGAGGGGAGTTGGAACCACGACATAAGCCCCACCTGCTCCATCACCGATCGCTATCCTTTCTGGTAGTGAGAAGGCCGCTTGACTCTCTATTTTCCATAGCTCTTCTCCTTGCGCTCCAAATTTCCATAAGATAAACCTGTTTTCGATAACACCCCTAATAAATATTTCTTCTTTAGAATCCCCTGAAAAGAGCGAAAACCGGTTGTCCATGCCATAACAATCAGCCAGAGGTTTTTCCCAAAGCTCCCTGCCGTTCTTATCCCATTTGGCCAAAACGATTTTCCATAGATAGGAAGCGCCTGCAAAAGGCTTCTTAGCTTCCCGCGCAAAAAGAAGATATAGCTCCCCATTCGATGCTATGTAGAGATCGTAGGCTTTCTTAATCTGCCCTTGCGCCAAGGGAACAGTCAGTAGTTGTCGTGGCGCGCAAAATAGAGAAGAAAACGCAAGAGAAATAGAGCAAAAGATCGTGAGGCTATCCAACCGGTGGCGCAGAGCACAAGACATACCATTATTCCTTTATGGAGCTTTTCCTTTTAACTGTTCGAGCAGGTACCGGCATATCAATCTGACTCCAAAGCCCGTAGCCCCTTTTTCTAAATAGGGCAATTCTTTGGTGGTCCACGCCGGTCCAGCTATATCCAAATGAACCCAGGGAATATCTCCAACCCATTTTTGTAAAAAGGCAGCGGCCGTACAGGCTCCCCCTTCCCTTCCTCCCACGTTTTTAACTAAGGCTACATCACTGGTAATGGCCTCATCAAATTCTTCTCCTAGCGGAAGAGGCCATAAAGGATCCCCAAAGTCCTCACTGTTTTGCCAGAGAAAATCAGCTAACTCTTTTCTATTGCTGAAAAGACCTGCTTTCCGTTTACCAAGCGCCACAATGCAGGCTCCCGTTAAAGTTGCCAAGTCAAATACCAGCCTAGGGTTAAACTGATCAATTCCGTAAGCCAACGCGTCTGCTAAGACGATTCTGCCCTCGGCATCGGTGTTCAGAACTTCCACGGTCTTCCCCCCATAGATCCGAATGATATCTCCAGGTCTATATGCTTTGCCGCTAGGCATATTTTCTGCAGCCGCCAATATACCCACAACTCTGATCGGCAAATTTAGCTTACTAACCGCTTCCATAACGCCTAAAACGGCGCACCCTCCCATTTTGTCATACTTCATTTCATCCATATGTTCCCCTGGCTTTATCGATATGCCCCCACTGTCAAAAGTTATAGCCTTCCCTACCACAAGCACAGGCTGCAATTGACTGGCTGGCTGATAGTCCAGAACAATCAGCCGTGGCTCATTAGAAGAGCCTTGCCCTACACTTGTTAGCCCCCCAAAACCCTCTTTTTCTAGCCGCTCTACATCAAAAACTTCCACCCTTAGCCCCTGCCTTGCCTGGGCCAACTCCATCGCTTTTAAAGCAAGCGCTTGGGGATTAACATGATTCGCTGGCATGTTGCCTATGCTTCTGACATAATTAACAGCTTCGGCTAGCGTCGCCCCTTGCTGTACTTCCTTTTCTAGCTGTACATAGTGCGATTCAATAATGTCTCCACTTATAATATTCAAAATATCGAGTTTGTTCTTCCTTTTTGCCTTCTCTTCTTTAAACTCTTCGAAACGGTAGGAACCCAGAATCGCTCCTTCTACAACAGCCGCAACAAAAGGCAAAAAGTCGGGTTGCTTTGAAAAATCGATCGAGATCTCTGTTGCTCCAATCTTCAAAAGCGATTTGACGCCAAAGCCTGCGGCCTTTCGAAACGTCTCTGCCCTGTAAGGATGACTGCCTACCCCCACATAAAAAACTCTGCCCCAAGGCTCCCTCCATAAAAGCCCAGTGAGTTTTTTGCCATCGAATTCCTGCGGACTGACTCCCTCCTTTTGAAACTTATCCTGTTCTACAAAAACAATCCTATCCCCCCTGTTTTCCACCTCTTTCTTTAGACTTAAATTCATAGCCGCATCCTTCGTTGTCCATTTGTTTCCTTAAAAGACTCTACTTTGAGTTAGCCAGTAAGGATTCGACTCCAATCCCACGGAGTTCAAAGAGTCTTTGAATCGTCTCTTCGATCAAATTATTGGGACAAGAAGCCCCAGCCGTAATCCCGACATTGATTTCCCCTTCCCCTAGCCATCCTTCCGTAATCACTTCTCTGCCTTCATGCAAGTTCCAATGTCGAATCTGCCGGGATGAGATTAATTTTTCAGCATTTTTAATGAAATATGTTGGCAGCCTACTTTCCCCAATTTCAGCTAAATGAGAGGTATTGCTACTGTTATAGCCACCAACCACTATCAACAGATCGAGTTTCTCCCGATCAAGCATATCCAACAAGGCATCTTGTCTTTCCTGAGTCGCACCACAAATGGTATCAAAAAACCGAAAATGCTTCTGAAGATTTTCTTTTCCATACCTGTCCTCAATGGCTTTACAGATCCGACGTTGCACCTCTTCTGTTTCTCCACGCATCATGGTCGTCTGATTGGCAACCCCTACATGACGCAGATGGATATCGGGATCAAAACCGGGAGAAACAGCGCCTTTAAATTTTTGCAGAAACTCTTGCTTATCCCCTCCATAACGGATGTAGTTGCATACATAATCGGTTTCTTCCAGGTTATAAACGACAAGGTATTGACCGTTCCCATCTTCTCCAATGGCTCGAGAAGCAGTCGCTTTGGTTTCTTCATGCCAAGCTTTGCCATGGATAATAGAAGTCGCCCCTTCGTTACGATACTGTCTTACTCGTTTCCAGACAGTCATCACATCCCCACAAGTAGTGTCAACGATCTGACAGCCTATCTGCTGAATTCTTTTCATCGTTTCTACTTCGGCACCAAATGCAGGGATGATCACTACGTCATCAGCTGTGAGCCCATCTAAAGAATACTGGCCTTGTACCGCCTGCAGCCTTTTTATCCCCATAGCTGTCAGTTGATCATTGACTTCTGGATTATGGATAATTTCACCAAGCAAATAGATCCGCTTGGTAGGGAATACTTTTGTGGTGGCATAGGCTAGATCAATCGCTCTTTCCACCCCATAACAAAATCCAAAGGCCTTGGCCAGTTTGACTGTTATCCCCCCTCCGGAAAGATACCGACCAGTAGTTCGCAAATATTCCACAAGGGGACTACGATAATGGCTTTCGACTTCAGCCTTTACCAGGTTCATTACCTCTGGAGTTCTTAAATTGACTTTTGATGTTTTCTGCTGAATCTTTTCGGTCATTGCTCCCCCCCTTTTCTTTTTCTATACCACTCTCCACCATGCAAGCCAACTTCTTTCAGTTATTAATCTAATTTAGGAAGAGGTGCATCTGTTTTAGGCTCCGGCGGTTTGGCTTTTTCATATCCAGGAGGAGGCCCTTCATAGAATTCTTTGTGTCTAATCTTGCCTCCAGCATGCCCGGTCCAAATGGTCATCAATAGCGCCGCAAAGCCAATGATAATAGTAGCCGTACCTAAAAAATTCATAGCTTTAGGAAATATCCCCAAAGCCACCAGAGAAAGAACTGCAAAAAGTGCTTCAGCATAAAGCACCCAGACTGCCCGCTCTCCCCTTTCTTTATGAGCATCAAGCCAGGCTTTCTCCTTGTCTGAAACCATAGCTTCGACCCGATCATACCCCTCTTCTCCATATCGCTCCACAAGCCATCCTGATGCACAAGTCAAAATGATCAAAACTAACCCCACAGCCTGCACGCCCCTAGATTTCATTACCGAGCCAATGATAAAAGTCAAAAGAGCTAACCCTAATCCATAAATCGGTATAGGATTCAGTAGCACATGAACATACTCAGGTTGTTTAAGAGTCTCCAAAAAGTCTTTGAATTCGTTCACAGTGTTTCCACATTAAAGGCATTGACCCACTCCATGGTTCCGGTATAGTCAAACAGCCTGCTCTATTATAGTTTTGCACAACCCGCTAGCTTTCTTTTTCCCTGCTCCATTTCTTGCGGCAATTGATCTCCGGCTCTGTACTAGCTGATTTGACTGTTTTAAAATAATTTTTCATTTTGTCAAAACCATAGTAAAAAAAGTCAACATTTAGAAGGAAGCAGCCCTTTTCTACCTTTGGAAGCGGTTCCAGCCTGAGACTTAGAGGGAAGAGAAAATCACCACTCTTTATTAAAAAGAAGGCTATTCGCAACCAAAAGAGATACCAAGAGCCCTGGCCGTCTTAATTTCTGAGCAGTTCAAATCCACCTTTTTCAATTCTTTAATAGCTTCATAAATTGGCACAGAACCAATCTTCCCATTCCTGTAACTGACCATGTAGCCAAACCTTTTTTCTCTGATTAAATCGACAGCAGCCGCTCCAAACATCATACCTAAGTTTCTATCAAAGGCTGTCGGCTCCCCTCCTCGTTGAAGATGCCCAAGGACAACAGCTCGAGTTTCCTGGCCGGTTATTTTCATGATGACTTTTTCTAGATGCCTGCCTATGCCTCCAAATCGAACTTCTTTCTTTAAATTGACTTCTTCCTCCAGAATATAATACTGTTCCTCTTTGGGATGCGCCCCTTCAGCCACGACAATCATTGTTTGATGGCTGCCCTCAGCAATTCGCCTGCGGATATGATAAGCTATTTTCTCGTATTCGAAAGGTATTTCGGGAATCAATATCACATTGGCCCCCCCTGCAAGCCCTCCATAGAGCGCAATCCATCCTGTGTAACGGCCCATAACCTCGACAACCATCACCCGCCTATGACTAGCAGCTGTGGTCCGTAGCCTATCCATGGCTCGACACACAAATTCCACAGCCGAATAAAATCCAAAAGAATAGTCCGTTGCCGACAAGTCATTATCAATAGTTTTAGGGACTCCCACAATGGGGACTCTTTCCTCGTATAGTTGCTGTGCAGCCGTCAAAGACCCATCCCCTCCAACACAAATTAGTGCTCCTATTTCCAGCCCCTCAAGGGTCTCTTTAACCTCATCAATGAGATGTTTGGGTAACCTTAAGACCTCTCCAATCCCTGTTTTTGTTGTGAATCTACCTCGATTCGTTGTTCCAAGAATAGTTCCTCCCAATGCGACGATGCCCTGAGTATCTTCTTCATGTAAAATTTGATACCGGACCGGGGAAATAAGCCCTTCAAATCCGTCAATAAACCCATAAACTTCCCATCCAAGGAGCTCCGCAGAACACACCACTGCTCTTATAGCCGCATTCAGCCCTGGACAATCTCCTCCACTTGTCAGCACCCCTATTCGAAAACGTTTCATTTAACACCGTTTATAATATTGATTTACAGGCGGATCATTATCCACACACAAATCCCTTTTCTAAAGAATGGATGGCTTTCTTTTTTATTTGGAAGCAACAGTCTTCAGGGCTTCTTTTAACCGCTCAAAGCTAGGCAACTCAAGAGGAGTGGGAGTCACTTCCACATAACGGATCTTTTGATTTCTATCGATAAGATAGACAGCACGTGCTGCCACATCTCCAATACCCATTAAGGCAGGCAACAAAACATCATAAGCTTTGCAAACCACTTTGTTTAAATCAGAAAGTAAAGGGATTTTGATCCCCTCATGCTTTGCCCACGCTTCTTGAGCAAAAGGGTTATCAACACTTATTCCAAAAACCTTCGCATTGAGCACTGCATACTCATTGATAGAGGCGGTCATGGTGCACATCTCCTGGGTACAAACGGGGGTAAAGGCCATTGGGAAAAAAAGCAACACTACATTATTTTGAGAAAGCTCTTCTTTTAAATGAACTTGTTTTATTCCCTCTGGGTATTTAGAACTTAGGGTAAAATCGGGAGCCAGACTGCCAACTGCGAGTGCCATAACTTTTCCTCCTTTTAAAGTAATAAAATAAAGACGAACAGAAATTATCCAATTCCTTTGGATTGCAGCTCTTTCATTGCCGCTTTCCTACTGAATTTATACCGGCCTTTCTCATCGACCCCTATACATTTTACCCAAATTTCTTCTCCCACTCTCACCACCTGATCCACTCTGCGAACCGGAGTATCCGATAGCTCAGAGATATGGACCAATCCTTCTCCTTTTCCCTTTATTTCAATGAAACATCCAAAATCCTTAACCGATACAACCTTGCTTCTATACAATCCCCCTACCGTCACTTCTCCAACCATATCTTCGATCATAGCTCTTGCGCTTTCTAAACTTTCTGCTGAAGAGCTGTAGATCAACACCGTCCCATCATCTTCAATAGTGATTTCAGCCCCAGATTCCGCAGAAATCCTCTTGATAGTCTTTCCTCCAGGTCCAATCAAAAGACCGATTTTATCCGGATGAATCTTTATCTTTTCTATCCGTGGCGCATGTTTTGAAATTTCAGGTCGAGCCACATTAATGACTTTATCCATATGTTCGAGGATGATCAGCCGAGCCCTCTTGGACTGAAATATAGCTTTTTCCATCACCTCCAAAGGAATCCCTTTGAGTTTCAAGTCCAACTGAAAGCCGGTTATCCCTTTTTTCGTGCCCGCTATTTTAAAATCCATGTCCCCATAATGATCTTCAAGACCAATGATATCCGTCAAAAGACAGTAATGAGACCAGTCAAAATCATCCTCTCCACCTTTGACCAATCCTACAGAAATCCCAGCGACATTAGCTTTGAGAGGCACGCCCGCATCCATTAGCGCCAAGCTTCCCCCACAGACCGTTGCCATCGACGTGGAGCCATTCGACTCCAATATTTCAGAACTTACTCTAATAGCATAGGGGAAATCCTTTTCTGAAGGAATAACAGGCAGTAAAGACCTCTCAGCCAAAGCTCCATGTCCGATTTCTCGACGACTCTGACCAAATACTTTTCCTACCTCTCCCACACTAAAAGGGGGAAAAAAATAATGGAGTAAAAATCGCTTGCTCTGTTCCCCTCCTCCATAAGCGTCTAGTTCCTGCGCTTCATTCAATGAAGCAAGGGTTGCCATGCAAAGGGCCTGGGTTTCTCCTCGAGAAAATAAGGCTGAACCATGGGAACGGGGAAAAATAGAAGTCTCAATTGTAATCGGTCTAATATCCTCAAGCCCTCGACCATCACACCGTTTTTGTGTCGTTAAGACATTCCTGCGGAAAATTTCTCTTTGAACAAGATCAAAAGACCAACTAATTTCCATCGGAGTAGCATGAGGGAAGCTCTGAATAATTTTTTCAGCAATTTCTTGCTTGATCTTTGCTAAGCTATTGTGTCTCAAAGCCTTAGAAGGGACATACAAGGCTGCTTCAATTTGATGGGAATATAGATCAGCAATCCACTTTGTTATTTCCACATTTTCCTTAAACAAGACGCATTGCCTTTTAGGTTTCCCCGCCTTTTCCGCAAGCTCCTTCTGTGCAGAGATTAATTCTTGAATGCTCTGATGCGCGAATGCCAATGCTTTGACAAATTCTTCTTCGGGAAACTCTCTAGCACTGCCTTCGATCATCAACGGAAAATGTTCGCTACCAACATAAACGAGATCAACATCGCTTATCTCTCTTTCTCGATGCGTAGGATTGATAATCCAGCGACCATCAATTTGACCGATACGCACAGCCCCAACCGGACCGTTAAAAGGAACATCCGAAAGCATCAAAGCGGCCGAAGCTCCATTGATAGCTAAAATATCAGGGTCATTTTGTCCATCAGCGGAAAGCAGCGTACCTAAGATCTGCGTTTCGTAAAAATAGCCTGTTGGAAAAAGAGGGCGCAAGGGTCTATCTATCATTCGAGAAGTCAGAATTTCCTTATCGGTAGGCCTCCCTTCTTTTCTAAAGTAGCCGCCGGGGAATCTCCCCGCTGCTGCTGCTTTTTCTCTATACTCAACCTGCAACGGTAAAAAATCCTGCTCTTCTTTTAATTCCGTTACGGATACTACCGTTACCAAAACGGCCGTTTCCCCATAGGACACCGTTACAGATCCATCAGCCATTTTTGCGAGTTTACCCGTTTCAAAGATGATCGACTGATCTCCAATATTTCTCTTTGCATTTACATATTCTGGCATAAGTATCTACTGAGTCTACACTCGACGGCTGAAGCTAGAAAAAGCGCGTTTTTTTTATTTTCTCAGTGAAAGCCGGTTTAGCATTTCACGATACTTTTCTGGCTCTGTTTGATTCAGATAATTTAGGAGCTTCCGTCTTCTATTTACCATCCGAAGAAGTCCTCTTCTTGAACTATGGTCTTTGCTATTATTTTTAAGATGTGTTGTCAACCGCTGAATCTTATTTGTAAGCAAAGCAATCTGAACAACGGCAGAGCCGGTGTCTTTTTCATGCAGTCTGAACTGCTCAATGAGTTTGTGTTTTTCAATTTCTTCATCCATACGCAATGTCATTATTGATTGATATTATTCAGAAGCCGCAAAGTGGCAATAACCTTTTCACATTTTTTATTTAAACTTTAGACATTCGGAGATTCACTCCTTGTCCTGAACCTCCCCATGGCTGAAGCCAGGGGGGGCTAGGGATGAGACACCCTTAATCCTTGCGCCCCTCCCGCTTGCTTGAGAAGCCAACCGCTACGACGTGTGCGTTCTCAATGACGGCTGGCGTTCCCCTTCGGTAGACGGCCCGCTCTGACGCCCCGGAGGCCGTGGGAGACGGCGACGGCCGCCGGAGGCAGAAGCGGTTCCGCACCCGGCCACAGGCCATCTTGATATGGTGTGCATCGAGCCCGTTTCCGGAGGCGAAGCGAGCAAGGAAGGCATAAAAGAGCTCCCTTTGGAGGGGCAGCAGCCGGAAGTCGCAGCGGTGGACCCGCACAGACAGCGGCTTCTTTTCTTCGATGCGCCCGCAGAGGCATGCCTGCGAGAGCATGGTAGGAAATGTCGGGAATTCGTAGAGTCTGCCGCCAGCCCTCTTTGCCTTGCGGCAAACGATGCAGACGAACATCCCGGGTGGCTTGATCTTCACGCTCCGCCCGAAATTTTTTCTGGAAACTTTGATATGCGATCTTCTCGGTCTTGATGATATTCCAGGTTGTAAGAATCTGATTCGCCAGCTCCCCATGGCTTCTCTTGCGCTCGGCTGCAAGGCGTCGCTTAGTTTCTTTAAGCTGTTCCTCAAAGATGCCGATACCGCAAGGAGGCGATCCACCTCTTAAGCGCCTTTCTTCACTGTTAGGTACTCATTAAAATTGTCCGGGTTGGTTGCCCGGCGCGATCGGGTAAGCGCGCTCTCTGGACGGGCCTAAGCTTGCGCCAGGGCTGCTCGACCCCCTGGCATAACTTCTCCAGGTAAGCTGCGGTCTCCCCGACGATCGTAACCGTAGATGGGCCGATATCGAGGCAGGCGTTCATCTTGCCGCGCGCCTGCCGGGTCTTCGCAGGCGGCGTTCCCTTCTGGACGAGCGGCACCTACCAGCGGTCCTGGCTCCGGATCGTCCGTCGAATGACACGGTAGTATTTCGTCTCGAAGGAGAGTGCGCCGACTTGCCAGCCATCGCGGTCCCTGAGGATCGAACATGGCCGGGATCGAAAGGTCCTTCCACTCGATCTTGCCGACACGGAAGCGGATCCCTGCCGCGTTGCTTTTGCCTTCTATCGAGTGGAGGCTCGCAGTATCCCTTGAATCGGGGCATGCCGCGTAGACCGAAGGCGTACTGCTGGACGGCGCAAAAGGGGCGCTTGTCCACTGTCTGCGCTTCATGTGGACCGAGGCGATCGCCAGTCGCACAGCCGCGTCGGCAGACGATCGCAAACCGCTCGAGTGCCGACTGCTTGAAGTCGAAACGGTCGATGATCACGTGACTGAGAGCGGGCACGCTTCCACGCATCCGGCTTGCGGCTTGCGCTCTGCCAGTCCTGGCTCTTCCACATGAGAGCCAGTAGCCGGAGTGACTCTCCCAAGAAAGCATTGTAAATCTGCCTTGCCATTTCGAACCGAATAGAAAGCTAGCGCTCGCCCGCTGGGGTTGTCCGCAGCGGCAGCTCGCAGACGAACGACGGCGCCTAGACTTGCTTCTTCTCAGACATTCTCTTTTGGGCCTTGTTGTTCGATTGGTACTCCACTCAGCCGTTAGAAGACAGATGGATGCATAAATTCAACACCTAACGCGAAAAATCCGAAC
>NZ_LXQB01000041.1 GCF_004421185.1 Methylacidiphilum sp. Yel
GCCGCAGCGGTGAATAGCAGCGAGTGGGCATTGTTCCAGAGACTCAAGGCGAGGGGCCTGGAGGTCGAAGTCGTCAGTGGTGGCCGGACGAAGTGGAATTGGCATCGGCTCAGTATTCCCAAGACCCACTGCCTGGACGCGGCCTGTGTGTGGCATGTGGACGCTGTGGAGTGCTGGAAGCAGCCGGTATTACAGGTGCAGGGCAGGGAGCGCGGCAGGTATCAGCGCACACGCCTCACGAAGTACGGCTTCCCGCACGTATACCTGACCAGAAGCAAAAGCGCCTTCGGGTTTCAGACCGGCGAGCTGATAGGGGCCGTGGGCAGAACCGGGAAGAAAGTTGGCACCTACCTTGGCCGTGTGGCCATCCGTGCCAGTGGAAGTTTTGACCTCCAGACCGGTAACGGACTGGTGCAAGGGAAGGCAAGCACCGATTCTCTACCTTGGTCGGGCGTGAAGATGGATAGGGTATTCGTGGACCAAGATAGCATTGGACAAAGGAGACTACGGGAACTAGGGCGGCTTACGCCGCCGCGCTATCCCTCCGGCATGAATGCCGGGGTTTCCCGCGCAACTGGATGAATTTCTCCAGTTTCATTCAAATGCAGTGGACATTTCGTTCTGACAGCTTCAAAATAATCAACATAAAAACAAGATAGCATTCAACCCTTTCATACCAATGACAAATATCATTTCCCCACAGATCAATCCAAGCCTGACAAAACTAATTCCTTACGAACCAGGCAAACCGATTGAAGAACTCGCCAGAGAATATGGCTTCAGTCCCAATGAAATCATTAAACTGGCCTCGAACGAAAATCCCTTAGGTCCTTCCCCATTCGCAGTGGAGGCAATCGCTAAAAATCTCCATAAAATCCATCTTTATCCAGACGGCAATGGATATGCTCTAAAAAAGGCTTTGGCCGCTTCTCTGGACATCGACATAGAGAACATCGTTTTAGGAAACGGATCGAACGAAATTATCGAATTGCTCTTTCATCTTTTTGCATCCTCATCAACAGAAGAAGTCATTTTTTCTAAATATGCCTTTGCCGTTTACAAGCTCATGGCTGAACTTTTCGGAGCAAGCTTTAAGGAAATCGATGACCTTTCCTTCTCTCATGATCTTCAATCGATGCTTCACTCCATAGGACCAAAGACCAAGCTAATTTTTATTGCTAATCCAAACAATCCCACCGGCACTCGAATTCCTAATGAACAACTTTACGAATTTTTGGACACTGTTCCTGAGCGTGTTGTCGTTGCAATCGATGAAGCATATATCGATTTTGTCCCCGATCCCCCCCAAACTCTTTCTTTTATCAAAAAAAGAGAAAATATCGTAATCCTCCGGACTTTTTCCAAGATGCATGGTCTTGCCGGTTTGAGAATCGGCTATGGTATAGCTCCAAAAAGCATCGCCAATTACTTGCAAAGAGCAAGACAGCCTTTTAATACCAATTTTCTGGCTCAAGTGGCTGCGACTGCAAGCCTTGAAGACAAACAACATATCCTCAAGACTCTAAAAATAACTGAAGAAGGGAAGAAAAGACTAGAAGATGGGTTCAATCGATTAGGGTTGCGTTTTATTCCTTCGAGTGCAAACTTTATTCTCGTTCATGTTGGAGATGGAGAGTATGTTTTTAAATCTTTTTTAAAAAAAGGAATCATCATAAGGCCAATGAAAAGCTATGGATTGGCCGAATGGGTAAGAATAACTGTTGGAACTCCTGAACAACTATCAAAATTGTTGGAAGCATTCCCTTCCATTCTGCTTCCCCTCCGTACGCTTAAGAAAAAGTGAACAAAAAGACTTTCCCAATAGATACAATTACTATTATTGGACCAGGGCTCATTGGAGGATCTATAGCGAAAGCAGTCAAAGAAAGAGGGCTATGCAAAAAACTAGCGATTGCAGCCAGAGAGGAAGAACTAGATATAGTAAAAAAATCTGGCCTTGAAGCTGATCTGTACAATCAACTTGCTTCTTCCATTGCAGGAGCCGATCTTGTTGTGATCTGTGTCCCTTTTGATGCTCTAAAAACTATTTTACTTCAAATTAAAGACCATATCGAACCTCAAACCGTTATCACCGATGTCATTAGTGTTAAAAAAGAAGTCATGACCCTGTTTTCTGAACTCCTTGGAGAAAAAGTAGAATGGATCGGAAGCCATCCGATGGCAGGCAGTGAAAGATCTGGTTTCGACGCTGCTAACAGCTTGCTCTTCGAAGGATCAATAACGATTCTTACCCCTGCCAATCATGTTTCTGCGTTGGCTATTGACTGCATAAAAACTTTTTGGGCGAAACTTGGCTCTATACCCATTGAACTCTCAGCAGAAGAGCACGATGCACTGGTTTCCGAAATAAGTCATCTTCCCCATCTTCTAGCCGCCGTTCTTATTGGATCGGTAAGCAGCCAAAGTCTCCAGCTTGTCGGCCCAGGATTTAAAGACACAACCCGCATTGCTGCAGGCTGTCCAAGATTGTGGAAATCCATATTAATGGCCAATCGGCATTATGTTCAGAAGGTGGGAGAAAAATTTATTCTACAATTTCAAAATGCATTGCACATTCTGCAGCAAGGAGATGAAAAAGCTCTTTTTGAACTATTGAACAAGGCACAGGCTATTAGAAAAAGATTAGAGAAAAAATAAATCGTTCTTATATTTCATAAAAAATAGCGCTATGCATCTGCCCTTTAGTCTATTTCTAGCCCTTCGGTATCTGCGTCCAAGAAGAAGTTTTGTCTCGGTTATAACTCTTTTGTCAGTTCTTGGAGTCAGCTTGGGGGTTGCTGTCCTGGTTATCGTCCTTTCTGTAATGGCTGGATTCAGTCTTGAACTTGAAAAGAAGATAATCGGATTTAATGCTCACCTAGTGGTATCCAATGGAGAAATTCTCTCCCGACCTCAAGCTATCATGGAACTTGTAGAGAAAGATCCGCTGGTTGTTGGGGCAGCTCCATTTGTCAGTGGACCGGTAATGGTTGAGTACGCCAGCCGGATCACTACGCCTATTTTACGCGGCATAAATATTGATCTAGAAGAGAAGGTCATACCAATAAAAAAATTTCTTATTGCCGGCAGTTATGACTTGGAAGGAGAGTCAGTTATCGTTGGGGAAGAATGGGCCAAGCATAGCGACGCTTACCTTGGAGATAAAGTCCTGATTTATGCCCCTCGACACTTCCAGGCTTTCAGAGACAATTACCAAAAAGGCAAACAAACTACTATCTTGCCTTCAGAATTTACCATTACAGGTATTTTCCGGACTGGCCTTTACGAATACGACGCCAGTTATTTTATAACCTCCTTAGCCAACGCCCAATATTTGTACAGTCTTGGCAACGGCGTGCACGGGGTTTCTATTCGTATTCAAAATCCTTTAGCTGCCAATAAAGTCAAAGAACGGCTGAATCTTCGACTTCAACCCCCTGAAGAAGCTTTGACGTGGATAGATCAAAATAAACCTCTTTTTTCGGCGATCGCTATCGAGCGCATCGCCATGACTTTCATTTTGTTTTTTATAATCATCGTAGCCGCTTTTGGATTGTGCAGCACACTTATTACAATTACTGTCCAAAAAAGCAAAGAAATCGGTCTACTGAAGGCCCTAGGTGCTAGAGATGATCAAATCCTTTCCATTTTCGTTCTGCATGGATTTATTGTTGGTGTTTTCGGTACCCTACTAGGACTTGTCTTAGCCAGCTTCTCCCTATATTATAGGAACAGCTTTAGAGATTTTATTGGAAAGCATTTAGGCATCGACCTTTTTTCGGCCGATGTGTATCATTTTTCAACAATACCGATGGTAATAGATCCTCTACTGGTTACCGGCATAAGTTTTGGGGCTATTTTCATCTGCATATTGGCGGCTTGGATCCCTGCAATGAATGCAGCGAAGTTAACTCCAGCAAAAGCGCTGCGTTATGAATAATTATGTTCTTGAAGCTCGTTCCATCAGCAAATCCTATATACTTGGCTCAGCCTGTATTGAAGTGTTGTCTAAACTTTATGTTCGATTCGAAGAAGGCCTTTTTTTTACCATCCAGGGGGCCTCAGGATCAGGCAAAACGACTCTTCTGCAACTCCTTGGAGGATTAGAAAAACCAGATAAAGGCTATATCCTTTACCGAGGAGAGAATATATTGCAACTATCTGCCAAAGAATTAGCCAAATGGCGGGCAGAAACAATAGGATTTGTTTTTCAATCTTATCATCTCCTGCCAGAGCTTTCGGCTCTTGAAAATATTGAACTGCCCGCATTAATCATTGGAAAAGGAAACCAAAAAAAAGCTATGGAACTATTAGAAGCCGTTGGACTTGAGAAAAGAGCCAACCATCGACCCAATGAGCTCTCGGGAGGCGAACAACAAAGAGTAGCTATTGCCAGAGCTTTAAGGAACGATCCTCCAGTGATTCTAGCCGACGAACCAACAGGAAACCTGGATGGAGAAACTGGTAAACAGATCATCAATCTGCTCTTATCCATTCAAAAAGAAAAAAACAAAACACTCATTCTTGTAACCCACGAAAGAGAGATTGCCTCTTTAGGAGATAAACAACTCTTGCTTAGTCATGGAAAAATAACGGAAATAGAAAGTAAGTTTTCAACTTAAATCTGAGGTATTTCCTTTATTGTCTGTCTACCTTATGATTGATCAAATAAAATGAAGGAAACGGTATTATGAAAATTTACATTAATGGTCTTTTTTATCCAAAAGAAGAGGCTAAAATTTCGGTATTTGATCATGGACTGCTTTACGGAGATGGGGTCTTTGAAGGAATAAGAGCTTATAACCGGCGTGTCTTTCGGTTAGAAAGGCATGTTGAAAGACTCTTTTATTCTGCCAAAGCCATAAATCTATCAATTCCTTTATCCCCTGAAGAGTTTTCCGAAGCTATTCTAGAAACCTGTAGACAAAACGAGATCGAGAATGGCTACATCCGAGCGGTCGTTACCAGAGGGATAGGCGATTTAGGACTTAATCCATTACACTGTCAAAAACCTACCATCTTCATTATTGCTGATAAAATTTTGCTTTATAATCCAAAAATCTATCAAGAAGGTCTTACCGTTCGGACCGTTTCCACACGCATATCCTCACATGGCTCAATCAGTCCAGCCATCAAATCCTTAAACTATCTCAATAAGATATTAGCAAAAATTGAAGCCAATCTTTCAGGAGCAGATGAAGGGCTTTTGCTCAACCAACTCGATCATATTGCTGAATGTACGTCTGAGAACATTTTTTTAGTTAAGAATGGCATCGTGATGACCCCCCCAGTGTCCGCAGGCCTCTTACCAGGCATTACAAGAGAAACCATCCTTACCTTGGCAAAAGAGATGGAATTGAAAACGGAAGAAAAGAATCTAGTCCTATATGACATTTGGACAGCAGAAGAGGTTTTTATTACTGGAACCGGTGCTGAAATTGCTCCTGTCGTCGAAGTGGATGGAAGACCCATAGGGAAAAGAAAGCCTGGCGAGATCACCCTTTTACTCATGAAAAAATTTAGAGAGTTGACACAGCATTCAGGCGTCAATATTTATGCCAAGGAAGACTCTTAAGCGACGCAGGTAAGCTTACTTGGTCCTTCTGCTCTCTGCTATTCTATTACACTGGGAAGTTTTTGGAAGTAGAGAGCTGATGCACCACCCTTGAGAAATTGTCACTTCCTCTCCGCAGCCGATTAGCCTGCATACTCTCACCACTCTAACAAGATCCTTGCGTTTTCCAAAACAGTGAGCAAGGCATCGGCACTACCTACTTTTATGCTTTTGTCGAAGGATACAGGCAGGACACTGCTAGAATGTCTATCACCGCACTCTATACAACAGCCAGGAGAGTCTATGCGGTCAATCGCCTCGCTCTATAGAGGTTGGATATTCCTCATCTCTCCTGCTTTTCTATTCAATCATTTGCTCAACAAGAAACTAACTCCCTTTGTGTTTAGTTCTCTAAGTTAAATATAGGCAGGGTTTAGAGTCTAGGGAGAAGGTAAATGCCAAGCCATGCTATAAGAGGAAGGTTCGGATTCCATACACAAACAATCAACTGCATCTTTCTTTTGTCAGTCAAAAGATTTCTGATATGATATAAGTAGTTAAAAACTAATTTTGTATTTTTTTAAATCTAGATAATAATAGTATCTATTCTTATGAAATGCGCTTTTTGTAATGAAATGGCTACTGTTCATCTCACCCAAATTGTGGGAGAGAAAATGCAGAAAATAGATCTGTGTGAGAAATGCGCCAAAGAGAAAGGAATCTCGGACTCTATGGCCTTTTCTCTAACCGATATGCTTCTTGGAGATGAAACGGCTAAAAATCATATTCATGAGGGGGAACTGAGTTGTCCTCAGTGTGGATTTACTGAAACCGATTTCAAGAAGACAGGAAGACTCGGTTGTCCTGCCTGCTATGAAACTTTTTCTGAGATTGTCGAAACCATTCTTAAAGACATGCATAAAGGGGTGGTTCATAAAGGAAAGACCCCAAAAAAGTTTGCAAAAGCCCAGTTTTACCAAACCAAAATCAAACGCCTTCAAGAAGATTTAAAGAAAGCTGTAGCCCAAGAAAAATACGAGGAAGCAGCTACAATTAGGGATGAAATAGCGCAGTTAGAAAATCTTATAAAATCCTAAATTTTGCTAGGGTAAATTTCTACCTCCTTCCTCAAAAGCTCTACTGTTTTAGGGTCGAAACGCTCAAATAGTTAAAGGGCACAAAACAGTAGCCAAAGATATGTTCTGGTTTTGTCTTCGTCCGCAACAATAAGCACAGATATTTTTTATAGTTTATAAGAAAGAACCAAATATTACATCACTTTTAAAACCGAGGTTATCATGGGAAAAAGTTTTATTGGAATCATTGGTCTTGGGGTTATGGGAAGAAATCTCGCCCTCAATATTCTTGATCATGGCTTTACTGTTTCTGGCTTTGACAAGGATCTCTCTAAATGCATTGCCCTCAAAGAAGAATCTAAGGAGATGGCTTCTTCTTATGACTCAGTGGAGAATTTTATTCATTCACTAGAAAAACCAAAAAAAATCTTATTTTTTGTTCCTGCAGGTCATATCGTGGATCAAGTCATTCAAGAGCTGCTCCCTTTTTTGGAAAGTGGCGATATCCTCATTGACGGAGGCAATTCCTTTTTCCGTGATACGGAAAGGCGACAAAAGGAGTTAAAAAACAGAAACATCTTTTTCATTGGCATGGGAACATCTGGGGGAGAAAGCGGTGCCCGTCATGGACCTAGCCTTATGATTGGGGGAGATAAGGAGGCCTATGAACAGTTGAGAACGTTGCTAGAGGCCATCTCGGCGAAGGTAGAAGGAGAGCCTTGTGTGGACTATATGGGTAGAGGGGCAGCAGGTCATTATGTAAAGATGGTTCATAACGGAATCGAATATGGAATCATGGAATTAATAGCAGAATGTTACGACTTTGCGCATAGAGTCCTCAAGTTGGATGAAAAGAAAATTTCAGATCTTTTTGAACAGTGGTCTAAGGAAGAACTTGCTAGTTATTTGATGGAAATAACAGTCCATATTTTACGAAAAAGAGATGATAAGTCCAACGACCTTTTGTTAAATAAAGTCCTCGATGTTGCTAGGCAACTTGGAACAGGCGCCTGGACTTCTGAAGAAGCTTTTTCACTCCAAGTCCCTGCCCCAACCATTGATGCAGCTGTTACCATGCGGAACCTTTCTTCTCGAGTTGAAGAGCGAAAAGCGTATGTAGAGCGTTTTAAATCAGGCCTAGCAAGTGACATTTCAGAAGAAACTTTTGCTTCTCCTTTTTATGAAGAGCTAAAGAAAGCCCTCTTTTTAGGCATCATTTCTACGTATGCCCAAGGTTTTTCCTTATTGAGTGAAGCTTCCAAAAGATACGATTATTCACTTGAGATGGAGAAAGTGGCTAAAGTTTGGAGAGGAGGATGCATTATCCGTTCGCAGTTTTTAGAAAAAATTCGCCTGGCTTTCCAAAGCAACCCTCAATTATCCAATCTATTATTAGATCCTAATATTTTTAGTGAAATAAAAGAAAAAAACCTCCTTAGATCTTTGCGAAACTTCTGTTTATACGCAATTAAAGTCGGCCTACCGGCCTACGCTTTTCTTTCCACCCTAAGCTACATTGATGCGTTCCGAAGCGAAAAATTACCAGCAAATTTAATACAACTCCAACGAGATTATTTTGGTTCCCACACCTACGAAAGAATTGATCTGGAAGGAACGTTTCACACAATTTGGGAATAACTTGACTTCAAGTATGAAATTTTCTCAAGATAGCCTATATGAAAATCGCTTTAGGGTCTGATCATGCAGGATTTCATTATAAAGAGAAGGTAAAAAAATTCTTAGAAGAGTCTTGTCTAGAAGTCATTGATTGCGGAACATTTGCTGCTGATCCTCCAGTAGATTATCCCGATTATATAAGACCAGCTGCCTTATTGGTCGCCCAAGGAAAAGCCGATAGAGCAATCGTTTTCGGAGGTTCGGGCAATGGAGAAGCTATGGTTGCCAACAAAGTCAAAGGGATACGTTGTGCCTACTGTTTTAATGAGGAATCGGCACGCCTAGGCAGGCTCCATAATGATGCAAATGCTATCTCTATGGGAGAAAGATTAATTTCTGAAGAAATGGCTTTGAAGATAGTTAAAATTTTTCTAGAAACCCCTTTCGAAGGCGGTCGGCATATTCAACGAATCAAAAAAATGATGGATTACGAAAATGTCTAGAAACTTTCTACCATCTAGAC
Organism: Methylacidiphilum sp. Yel; assembly: GCF_004421185.1. Classification (GTDB taxonomy): domain Bacteria; phylum Verrucomicrobiota; class Verrucomicrobiia; order Methylacidiphilales; family Methylacidiphilaceae; genus Methylacidiphilum. The sequence continues at coordinate 8,771 of NZ_LXQB01000041.1, forward strand.
GCAAACTTTCAACTTTCCTTAAATCATAGAGGGCTGTTCCTTTACTAAAGGACTTTACTAAAGGACGGTGTCCATGGCTTGAAGGTTAGAATAGTGTCCTAACCATCCCTAGATTTTCTAAAAAATACACATATCTCTCTTACTATTAGCCTCTGGCGGGTAAAAGAAGTAGCGCTTCTGGAGGCTCAGTCATTTGCAGCTCCTTACCAAAGGTATTGTTATTTAGTGCAGGGCCAACCCATCCATTGGAGAAGCGTCTGTAACTGTTTTATCTCCTTTGCCGCTGCCGCTCGTTCTACTTCCTTGCGGCCGATTCTGCGTAAATCATACTTTCTTAGTGGCTTTCTTCCTAACCATTCCGTTAGATTTCCCTGTTCATTGCCAAAATGTCTCCGCAAAAATCCTTCATAATCGGGTTCTTGCCAGATAATGAGAAAGCCGTTTTTTTGGGCTTTTTCTTCTGCTTTCTGACATTCTATTGGATTTTTGCTACACAGATCCTTATCCATGAGAATCGCCTTTTTCATTTTTTTGTAGGAGTTCATTTTTGCTTCTTTGATTGCTGTTTGAATCATTTTACTCAGCCCACCCCCGTTTAGAACAAGAGCTTTAAGAAAAACGGCTAGATTCTGTTCCTCTGCCAGCTCGTTAAGACGGGCTACGTATGCTTGCTCGCTTTTGCCTTCACAAGCCACAAATATACCTTTTTTCTTGGTTCGTTTCCTCATCCAATGTTTGGGAGAGCACCATAGGCACCATGCCAATAGCCTCGCACAAAGTCTTCCCCTTTAGGGATATCTTTAATGTCAGCCAGCCGGTACATCCTGGTATATCCTTCTTTTGGGGTTTGCTTGCAGAAAAGGATTTCTTCTTTTTGAAGTTCCTTTAGGAGTAGAATATTGTGGCAGCTAAAGAATAGCTGAGCATTTAAGGGATTCGTTTCGGGATCCCAAAACCAACTGACAATCTCCCGAAGCACTTCCGGGTGAATGGAAGCATCAAGCTCATCAAGAACAGCGATCCCTCCAGTCCCCAAAGCTATCCAAAGAGCCGGGTAAGAGCGAAGAAAGGATTGGGTGCCATTACTTTCAAAAACCCATGGAATCGATTCAGTTAAGCCCTCATGTATAAAAGTAAGGTCATTGGAAGAAAGCGTTAGTTCAAGAAGTCCTAAATCCAGCCGGCGCAGTTCCCGGTTGGCATCTTCCAGAAGTTTTGGGTTCTTTTGAAACAGAGAAATCAGCCGCTGAACAGACAGATCTTCCTTAACCCACAAAAGATTGGACCAAACTGTCTGCAAAGCCTTATGGACCTCAATGGCTATCTGATGCCCTAGCTGTGCATAGGTGGAAATGACGCTTGCGTTTGAACGGACTTTGAAAATGGGAGGGGTTTCGGATTTAAATGGGAAGATTGGAAACAAATCGCTTCCTTGGACAATGCCATCACATCCCCGTTCAAATACTAGAAAGGGCTTCCGTTCCGTGCTGGGATGGTAGAAAAGAGATTCTTTTGTGACCGATCCTTCCTGGCCTTGAATCTCAAGCCCATACCGATACACTCCCGCTTCTGCTTCTCTTCCGGGAAATAACGATCTTAATCCGATTTCCACTGCAAGCCGCGTTGGCTTTTTTGCCCAATCTTCCTTTTTAAACTGAAAAGCCGGCAGCGGCTGAGTTGGTGAAAGGGAGAAGAAGCTATCTCTAGCAAACCAAGCCAAAAACGCAATTGCCCGAAGGAAAACTGTTTTTCCCGAAGCATTTGGCCCAAAGACAGCTACCACCTTAGGTGCCCGTTTCTTAGAATTTGGATAGATTGCTGCAAAATGAGGATCCTCATCAGGGACTCGTAAGGAAAAATTAATCTCTAGTCGTTCGGCTACGGAGAAAAAATTTTCGATTTCTAGCCGGAAAAGCATGTTTTGCTTAATCTTTTACTTATATTGAGAAATTTACTTGATATTTCAAAAGCTAGAAGGAGAGTTTTTTTAACTTTTTCTATGCAACAATGACTAAAAGAATGGCAAAAGAGAAGCGCACTCAGAGGGATTCGAACCCCCAACCCTCGGTTCCGAAGACCGATGCTCTAGCCGTTGAGCTATGAGTGCATGCAGCTAAAAATATAATACTAATGCCACAAAAGAATGAAAAAGGGAATACGATAGCATCTATTATTTTCTTGTTAACAATTTTTAAATTTAATAAATTTCAAACTTGATATCCAAACGCAATTTTAGTTTCTCTTTACGATTTTCGGAAGGAATGTCTAATTTTATTTTTTATTTGGTTTCTTTTCTATGTTTGCCTTTGGTCATTTGCCATCTTCAGGCTTCTCAAAATGAAAAAGGAATAGACCAAGGGTATAGTTCTACGGGTCTTCGGATTAATTATTCAGAAATACCCGGATATCATTTAGAAGATATAGTTGTAGATACAGATTCAGGTGAAATCCCTGTTTCTGGAGCTACAGCCATAGCGATAAACCCAATCGAAGATACCCTGCTACTTTTGACAAGCGGCTACAATAAGCATTTTAATCCAAATGGACAAGCCATTGCTGAGCAATCTAAAGAATATATCTTTATTTACGATATCTCACGAGGCTATCCTCAAAAAATGGCTACGGTGAGTGTCCCCAACGCTTTTATGGGGATCGATTGGAATCCAAATGGAAGGGAATTTTATGTATCTGGCGGCATGGACGATGTTATTTATGCTTTTAAAGGTTTTGAACAACATTGGTCCATTTCTCGTCCTCCTCTAAGCCTTAATCATTCGAAAGGAAATGGGATTGAGACTAAACCAGTTGTTTCTGGCCTTCGAGTCAGTCCAGACGGGAAATTCCTTGTCTGTGCTAATTTTACTAATGATTCCATTAGCATGATCGATTTAGAAAATTGGAAGAAAATTGGAGAACTTGATCTACGTCCTGGGAAAATCGATCCTAGATATGTCGGAACTCCGGGTGGGGAATATCCATTAGACATCGCTTGGATAGGCAATGATAAAATTTATGTTTCAAGCCTTAGAGATAGAGAAATAGACATCATAAGCTTCGAAAATAACCTCATGAAATTTTCCAAAAAACTCTATCTTCAAGGCCAACCGAATCGAATCATTGTCAACAGCACTTTTAATCGAGCCTATATTACTGAAGATAATGCTGACCGATTAACTATTATCGATACAAGCATCGACAAAGTCATAGAATCCATCCCGACAATGGGACAACCTTCTTGGAAGTTGCTCCAAGGCGCTGCTCCCAATAACCTCTCACTCGATCCTAGCGGCAAGTTCCTTTATGTCACTAATGGTGGAATGAACTGTCTTTCACTCATCAAACTAAGCCCCTATGCTCAAGGGATCACAAAAAAGAAAAATCCTCAATCCAAAAGCGAGCTTTTATGCCTCATTCCAACAGGCTGGTACCCTTCTGCCGTGGGCCTACGATCCGACGGAAAATGGATTTATGTCTGTAATTTTAAAAGCCGATTTGGCCCAAACAACGAACAATGGGAAAAACCAATAGCGTTAAATAACGATTTTTTTAAAAAGTGGTTATCGAAAAATCAATTTATCCTACAAAAATACTATTCGACTCTTTTGAGTTTTCCTCAACTCAAAGCTAACACTTATAAAACTCTTACGGAAGCTGTCATTGAAAATAATCATCTAAAAGAAACTTCCAAAGAGTCACTTTCTCTTTTTAGCAAACTCCACACTCTGGTGCATCATGTCCTTTATATTATCAAAGAAAATAGAAGTTACGATCAGCTTTTTGGCGATCTGAAATCGGGTAATGGAGATCCAAATCTTGCGATTTTAGCACCCTATGCCCCCAATCACAGAAAACTGGCCTCTCAATTCGTCCTTTTAGACAACTTTTTTGATAGTGGAGAAGTGAGCGGCAATGGTTGGCTTTGGAGTACGGCAGCGAGGTCCTTAGACATCACTGAAAAAACTGTTCCACTCCACTATAGTGGTCGTGGCATCACTTATGATTGGGAAGGGATGAACAGAAATATCAATATTGGGGAATCGTCTTTTGAATCCAGAAAAAAAGCTGATCCACTTTTACCCAAAGATCCAGACATTCTCCCAGGAAATAGCGATATTTCTGCTCCCGATGGACCAGAAGGAGAGTTAGGGCTGGGATATCTCTGGGACGAAGCAATAAGAAAAGGAATCTCCATACGAAATTATGGGTTTTTTGGAGATTTGACTCGATATCATTTACCCAAAGATCATCCCTCATTTATTCCTTTAGCTAGGAATCCCTACAAGGAAAATATCGTTCAATTTTTCCCAACTAAAGTTTCCCTAGCTAAAGTCAGTGATCTTTTTTACCGCGGATTCGATATGAAATACCCAGATTTTTGGAGGTTTAAAGAATGGGAAAGGGAATTTGATGATTTTGTAAAAAATCATAATCTTCCTACGCTGGAACTAATAAGGCTTCCCCACGATCATTTTGGATTATTTGGTCAAGGAATAGATAAAATTGATACAGTAGAAACTCAGATGGCAGACAATGATTATGCCCTTGGACTCATTGTTGAAAAGATCGCCCATAGCCCTTATAAAGATGACACTCTTATTTTTGTGATTGAAGACGACGCGCAAAATGGAGTTGACCATGTGGATGCCCATCGAAGCATAGCACTGATTATTGGTCCATATGTTAAACAAGGAATTACTATCTCCACTAGATACACAACAATTAATCTTATCAAGACCATTGAAAAAATTCTTGGTCTGGGTCCATTATCTCTTTTCGATCAATTTTCTCAACCTATGAGCAATATCTTTGATTTGAAACAAAAAAACTGGTCTTATACAGCAATCATTCCAGAAATACTGAACACGACCGATCTTCCTCTTCCGAATAAAAAACCAATCCAACATCCAGCTCATGATAGCGCGTTCTGGAACGCGTTGATGTCAGAGGAAGATTTTTCCAACGCAGATCAATTGGATGTCGATCGCTTTAATAAGGCTTTGTGGATAGGGTTGAAAGGAAATAATCAACCCTATCCTCGTTTAAAATTAAAAATAAGAACTAAAAATGCTTTCGACAAAGAAATTAAGGAATAATTTCAGCATCTTCAATCAGATGATACCCATCTGCACTGACTAATTTGCCTTTGACCGTGACTTTTTGGTCGGCATACTTGGCGGCTTCTTTCCCTATTGGCTTATGTTCTCCAACAATTATATATAGTTTTCCATCTTCTCCCTTCAATCCAGGGGGCAAACCAGCATTAAGACAAGTACGGCCACATTTCATGTGCTTTTCACCACGAGCAGCATGATCGATATAACAGACCAAATCGACTAGTTCTCCTTTAACAGTTACCTGTTCAGCTGCAAATAACCAAGAGCCCTGAAAAGCAACAAGAATGAGAGCAAAAATAAATTTTTTCAATGCTTACCTCCTTGAGAATTAGTAATTTATATATTTTTTCATACCATAGTATGTTCTCAAAAAAAATAAAATTTTTATAAAAAATGGAAATGAATCCTTGTTCCAAAATGATAAACTATTGCAAGCTTCTTCTATCTGGCTAATCGAATCTTTTGTTTGAATGAACCAACAAAAGCAGATCAACCTCTTCGTTTGCTTAAGCATTCTGGTCAATTTCCTTTTGGCTGCTGGAAAAATTTCTTTTGGACTTAGTGGCCATTCCTTTGCTTTAATTGCCGATGGTCTAGAATCTTTGGCTGATATAGGTTCTTCATTGCTTGTATGGTTTGGAATAAAAATTTCTCAAATTCCTCCTGACCCTGACCATCCTTTTGGCCATGGGAAAGCTGATCCTATAGCCGCATTCACTGTCTCCATACTCCTTTTGCTTTGCACACTATTCGTAGCCATCGAAGCCATAAAAAACTTATGGGTTTCTACCCCCTTGCCTTCCCTCTATACCCTTCCTGCTATTGGCATGATCGTCATTATAAAAGAGATTTTTTATAGAATCTTTAAGAAACTTGGAGAAAATACCGGCAGTCTTGTTTTATGTGCTGATTCCTGGCACCATCGCTCTGATGCATTCTCTTCTCTAGCCGCGTTTTTGGGAATTTTTATCGCAGTTACTACTGGGTTAAAACAGGCAGACAGCATCGCAGCGATCCTATCAGCTATAATCATTTTTTGGAACAGCATTCATCTTATTAGACCTTCTTTCCTTGAAATGATGGATACGGCTCCTTCAAAGAACATTGAACAGAAAATCCGAAATATCGCAGAAGAAGTTCCAGGAGTCATAAAGATTGAAAAATGTCGGATTCGCAAAAGCGGCCAAGGTCTACTGATGGATATCCATGTGATGGTATCCGGCTCGCTGACAGTTAGAGAAGGACATATTATCGGCCATAAAGTTAAAGATAAACTCTGTGCTTCCCCAATGAATATCACCGATGTGGTCGTCCATATCGAACCAGTAGAGTGATCTGCTTTCCTGTTCCGTTGATAGTCGACTCGTATAGGATCAATCCCATTGATGCCATTTCTTTAGTCCTCCTCCCGTGGTGATCCCAAAGAACACACAGCGACTAAGCTTGGCAAATCGGATTTAAACTAGCTTTCTTGCTCGTATTTAATTCCCTATCTCCTCTTAGACATTGACAGCTGTAGAGAAAGCTCGGCTGTATTTTAAAGAAAGCGGGTGTCTTGGACCAAGATATCGAAATAAGCTACGAACCGCCTTTAAGACTATTCCTTCTCCAATATTTTTATTTATATGTAAGAGAGAAATCCAATTAAACAGGCCTTTTTCTATATCCAATTTTTTAATTGCTTCCAGCCCCTCCACAAAACGTATTTTTTCTTCAGTTTCACCCAATTTTTCTATTTCCTTGCCAAGCAAGAAAGTTCCAAGAGATTTGACTGCCTCATAGAAGGATGGATCTTCCGATTCAATTTCAGGTTGAAGAACAGCCAGCGCTTTTTGCGGATCGGACAAAAGAAGGAATTTTGCATAGATTAAAACCTCTTGGGGATTCTCTGGCTTTCCCTTTTCTTTTTCAAAAGCTTCGATCGCCTCATGGAACTTACCTTGTTCAAATAAATCGAGAGCGGTTTTCCATTTTATCTTCTGCCCCTTTTGACTCAAATTTTTCTCCAGCCAACTCTTAATAGCTTTTTTGGGTTGCAAACCAATGAAGCGGTCTTTTTCCTCACCATCAATAAATATCCTCACATCGGGAATTCCACTCACTCCGTAGGCTACAGCCACTGCTTCTTGTTCATCAACATTCACTTTTGCTAAATCCCATTTTCCTTGCGCTTCGGCTGCCAACTCTTCTAGCAGGGGAGACAACATGCGGCATGGACCGCACCACGCTGCCCAAAAGTCCACAACAACAGGGATGGTTTTGCTTCTATGGATAACCTCTTGTTCAAAATCGTTTACATCGAAAATCATAAGATTCCTTTTAGTTTTTTTTTCTAGCGATCACCACTCCATCGGCTATAGGAAGGAGTACCGATTCAATTCTAGCATCGTTGCATAGTTTGTCGTTGAGCCTGCTCAAAACAAGGGCATCTTTGTCAGAGTTTTCAGGGCAAATCACCCTTCCTTTCCAAAACATATTGTCGAATACAAGGAGGCCATTCTGTCGCATTTTAGGCAATAACAATTGATAATAATTCTCATAATTTTCTTTATCCGCATCAATAAAAGCAAAATCAAACCGTAAATCCTCATCCAAACTTTGAATAGTTTTTATTGCAGGACCAATCTTCGCTTCTATTTTATGTTCCAACCCAGCTTCTTTCCAATATTTAGAAGCCAATGCAATCCACTGAGGATTGATTTCACAACAAACAAGCTTTCCAGATTGAGGTAATGCCCTTGCAATGGCTATGGAACCAATCCCTGTAAAGGTTCCCACTTCTATCGCGGTCTTTACATTACATGCTGCAACCAGTATCGAGAGGAAACTTTCTTCTTCTGGAGGAATAGCCATTTCAGAAATTTCTCCTAATGCCATGGTCTCTCTCCGAAGCTTTTGCATTAAAGGATCGGAAGCATAAGTCCTATGGCAAACGGCATAATCGTAAAGTTCTTTGGTTATGGGATAAAAAGTCAAGCTCATTCTCAGATTCTTTTATTTATTTAAAGCTGACTTCCAATGTTTCAGCCTTTTTCTTTGCCGCTTCTATAGCTTCCAGTAAAATATCTTCCCACCCCTTTCGCACCATCACTTGAGTCGCTGCTTCTGTAATTCCACGTGGCGTTTTGACTTCAGAAAGCAGTTTTTCAGGGGATCTCTTTGTTTCCATTAACAATGAGAGAGTCCCTAAAACCATCTCATTCATCAATTGAATTGCCTCCAAATCCGGAAATCCATAGGCTTTGGCTTGTTCTATTAACCCTATCATAAGCATACAGACATAAGCCGGGCCACAACCTACTAATGCAGTTGCTGCCGCCATAAGATCTTCGCTAATCTGAATAGGATGGCCTAGAAGGGAAAACAAATAATGGATCAGGCTAACCATCTCCCTATTCTTTCTATCCTCATCCCTATTTAAAGCATAAGGGATCACTCCTTTGCCTATTTGGCAAGGAAGATTTGGCATTGCTCGAATCACCATGCAGGGGGATAAAAGCTGGGTAATGTCTTTTATTGTCAGGCCAGCGACAACCGAAATAAGAACTTTAGAGGCTATTATGGCTCTGATTTCTCCTAAAACCTCTTTTGCTTGGGGTGGTTTCACACATAAAAATACCAGATCTGTATTGTGAACTAGCTCACGATTGTCCAAGGTGGTATGGATTTTATGTCCCTCAAATTCTTCTAAAAAGGATTGAACGCTCCCTTTGGAACGCCCAGAAACCCATAGTGGATTTTCTAAGCTTATTTTGTTATTCCTTAAAAACCCGTGCACAAGGGCCTTAGCCATTTTTCCAGAACCAATAAAGCCTATACGAGAATGTCTTAGCCACTTTTTTTCTCCGTTGCTCTTATCCAATGACTCCATAAAAGTTCTCCCAGCTGTTCAATTGATTTCCCATCCACCTCAATTTCCATGTCCGCTACCTTGTAAATGGATTCTCTTTCCTTCAATAACTTTTCTAATGTCATTTTTGGATTTTTCCCAAAAAGAAGGGGTCTATCCGTTTTATCTTGTAGCCTTGACCAAAGAAGTTCCAAGGAGGCTTGAAGATAAAAAAGAAACCCATGCTCTTTTAAAAGAGAAAGGTTAGATGGATTCAGTAAGGTCCCCCCTCCCGTGGCAATCACTCCAGGAGGAGAGGAAATAACTTGGTAAACCATTTCCATTTCCTTTTTCCTGAAATACTCGGCTCCTTTCGTGGCGAAGATTTCAGCTATTGTTGCCTTTTCTGCTTCTTCTATCATCCGATCCAAATCATAAAAGGGAATCGCTTTTTCTTGGGAAAGCCAGGATCCAACGCTAGATTTTCCAGCCCCCATCATCCCCACAAGTACAATGTGTCTTGGCATATACCCTAAAACTCGTTTTTTAAATTATATCTTTTTTAAAGTAAATAGAAAGAAAGAGACCCTTTACTACAATTTATTTTCTTATAAACTCAAGCAGGTTACCCTTTATGAGCAACGGAGTTTAAAAAAAAATTTTTAGCTCAAAATTTCCAGTAGTGATTCTTAGAAATTGAACCTAGTATGAATAGGATAGTTGGTTTTAAGGCTCAATATAGCCAGGCCATTTACATTTATTAGGACTATACAATCATATATATATATGCCCAATACATTCGGACATTTATTTCGCATAACTACTTGGGGCGAATCTCATGGAAAAGGAGTTGGAGTCGTTGTAGACGGCTGTCCATCAAAAATTCCCCTGACTGAATCAGACATCCAGAAGGAACTTGATCGCAGAAGACCTGGACAAAGTAAAATCACTACCCAGAGAAAGGAAAAGGATATTGCCGAAATTCTTTCTGGTACCTTTAACGGGATGACTTTAGGAACTCCTATATTAATTTTAGTAAGAAATGAAGATGCCCGTCCAGAAGCCTACGCTGAGATGGAGCATATTTATAGGCCATCGCATGCGGATTATACCTATCAAATCAAGTATGGAATTCGGAATTGGCAAGGAGGTGGAAGAGCCTCTGCCAGAGAAACTGTAGGGAGAGTCGCAGGAGGAGCGGTTGGCGGAAAGCTCCTTGAAGTCCTCTACCCTTCCCTAGAAGTTATTGCATGGGTATCAGAAGTTCATGGAGTCAAATCCTTTTGTGATCCTAACAAAATTACCAAAGAAAAAATTGAATCGAATATATTACGCTGGCCCGATTCAGAAAATTTTGATAATGCCTTAAAGGAAGTGGAAAAGGCACAGAAAGAAGGGGATACGGTTGGGGGAGTGATTGACTGTGTGGTTCGTGGTATGCCTCCTGGTCTTGGGGAACCTGTTTTTGATAAGCTGGAAGCTGACTTAGCAAAAGCAATGCTTAGCTTGCCTGCTTCAAAAGGCTTTGAAATCGGTTCTGGCTTTCAAGCGGCCAGAATGAGAGGCTCTGAGCATAACGATCCTTTTTATATGGAAGGCAAAAGGGTAAGAACGCATACGAACTGGAGTGGCGGAGTCCAAGGGGGGATAAGTAATGGGGAAAATCTTTTTTTTCGTGTGGCTTTTAAACCGGTGGCCACTCTAGCCAAAGAGCAAAAGACAGTTACAGTGGATGGTGAAGAAGTTCATTTACGGGCAAGAGGAAGACACGATCCGTGTGTGTTGCCCAGAGCTGTTCCAATCGTTGAAGCGATGACCAAGCTGGTTTTGGCCGATCACGCTTTAAGACAAAAAGTACTGGATTGTAGGCCATAAGTGGATAAAAATGCTCTTTTTTCGATGAACCATTCCCTTTTGATTACATATTTTCCAGCATTTTAATTGCCTCGGCTCGTTATGAGATCTGAAACTATTTCACCGCTTTTGCTTTTTAGTGGCATCCTCCTTTCTTTTATTTGCGGTTCCATTCCATTCGGTTTTCTTCTAGGCAAAGCTAAGGGGATTGATATTAGACTTTTGGGCAGCAAAAACATTGGAGCTACTAATGTCGGTAGGATTTTGGGTTGGAAATGGGGGCTTTTAGTTTTTTTTCTCGATTTTTTAAAAGGTTTTATCCCTGTTTTTCTTATTCGTTTTCATTTCAATGTTCATCCAACCTCTTCAGATCTTTTTGCTCTGATTTGTGGGCTTTCTTCTATTCTTGGCCATAACTTTACACCTTGGCTAAAGGGCAAGGGAGGCAAAGGAATAGCAACCTCAGCCGGTGTGCTCTTAGCTCTTATGCCAAAGGTGTTCCTCTTGCTTCTGATCACTTGGTTCGGCATCTTGTTTTTTACCCGCATTGTCTCGATCAGCTCGATCTGTGCTGCTTTGTTCTTTCCCTTCTTTACCTTTATACTCTACCCAAAGAACCCTTTATTCTTCTTTTTTTCCATCGCCGCTTCTTTTCTTGCTATATGGAGACACAGATCAAACATAAAAAGAATTTTCACTGGGACTGAACCGAAATTGAATTTTTCAAAACAAAACAAATGAAGATCGGTATCCTAGGCCAGGGGAAGTGGGGAAAAACGATAAAAAAACTCCTTGCAGAAAATGGCCATGAACCTTTCGGCTTTCATCATACGGATACTACGTGGGACCAACAACTTGACTGTCTTTGTATAGCTATTCCCGTTCAGCACATTCGACAAACTCTTCTTCGATTTCCCAATCCAGAGTGTCCAGTCATCAGTTTAAGCAAAGGATTGGAGATCCCCACGGGGAAAAGGGTCTCAGAAATAATCAAAGACGTATGGAAAAATGAAAATGTAGGAGCTCTATCGGGCCCTACCTTTTCAGAAGAAATCCTTGCAGGCCTTCCAGCAGCCGCTGTCGTATCGTCTGAAAAAGAAGCTTTAGGAATATTTTTCCAAAATATTTTTCATTCTAGAACCTTTCGTGTTTATCGGACGACCGATCTGGTGGGATTAGAACTGGGAGGAGCGCTTAAAAATGTTTATGCGATTGCTGGAGGCCTTTGCTATGGACTGGCTCTAGGGGAAAATGCTCATGCCTCTCTTTTGACCCGCTCCTTAGCTGAAATGACCAGGCTGGGAGTGGCTGCAGGGGGAAAGGCTGAGACTTTCTTTGGTCTTAGTGGGGTAGGAGATCTCTTTCTTACGGCTAGCAGTATGAAAAGTAGGAATTTTAGGCTTGGGATGAGAATAGCTTCTGGCATTCCTTTGGCTAAGGCTTTGTCAATGGAATCAACCGTTATAGAGGGATATCCAACGGCTTTTTCAGTCCACAAAAGCGCTCTTTTTTCTAAACAAAAAAAACCAGTCGCCGATGAAATCTATAAGATACTTTACGAGGGAAAGAACATTCAAGCTTCAGTAATGGATCTTTTGAGACGGCAAGTCGGTGAAGAAGACTAACCAAATCAACTGCTTATTCTACCGTAACGCTTTTGGCCAAATTTCTAGGTTTATCAACGTCTTTTCCCAAGATAATTGCCAAATGATACGCAAACAATTGCAGCGGGATAACAGTTAATATGGGACACAAATACTCTTGTGCATTGGGAATATATAAGACCTCATCGGCAATTTTGGAAACAAGATCGTCTTTTTCTGTCGCAATAGCGATAATCGGTCCGCCTCTTGCCTTTATTTCCTCCATATTACTAATGTTTTTATCATAAACGCCGTCTTTAGGACAAAGAAAAATGCTCGGAGTGAATTGATCGATTAAAGCTATAATCCCATGTTTTAATTCTGCCGAAGGGTTCCCCTCGGCACTACAATAGGAAACTTCCTTTATCTTTAATGCACCTTCCAATGCCACTCCATATTGAAACTGACGTCCAAATAGCAAAAACCTTTTTGAATGGGCATATTTTTTTGCCAACTCTCGGACTTGAGGATCCAACTTGATGACTTCCGCCACTTGATCCGGAAGCGCTTCAATAGCTTCTACGATTTCATGGCCTTCTCTGGCAGAGAGAAACCTCAACCTGCCTAATAATAAAGCAAGAAGAGTGAAGATAAGGACTTGTGAGGTAAACGATTTTGTGGCCGCCACCGCGATTTCAGGGCCTGCATGCATAAAGACTCCACCTTCTGTTTCTCTGGCTATGGAGCTTCCCACCCGGTTACAGATACCAAGGACCTTAAGTCCCTTCCTTTTTGCTTCTTTTACAGCCGCAAGGGTATCAGCGGTTTCTCCAGATTGGCTCACCGCAATAACCACCGTATGTCTATCAATCGGAGAATTCTTATATCGAAATTCACTTGAAAATTCGACTTCTACTGGAATATGCGCAAGAGATTCAATAAGATATTCCCCCACAATCCCAGCATGCCTAGCAGAACCACATCCAATAACTTGGATTCTTTCAATCCTGAGTAGTTCCTGAGGACTCATATTCAGTCCTCCCAGTTTAGCCGTGGCTTCTTCCTGGATTAATCTACCCCGGAAAGCATTCCTGATCGTTTCGGGCTGATCATAAATTTCTTTTAGCATGTAATGAGGAAAGCCTTTGAGGCTGGCGCTCATTTCGGTTTGATCAACGTCTCGAATTTCAAATCCATTATTTGTTTTATTTAAAGACTGGATATCGAAAGTCTCAGAACTGATTGTTACAAGATCTCCATCATTTAAATAGACAACTTTATGAGCATAGGGACAAATTGCCGTCACATCACTACTTAAAAAATACTCCTCATTTCCAATTCCCAAGACCAATGGACTACCCCTTCTAGCCCCTACAAGCAAGTTGGGGACCTCAGAATGGATCAACGCAATACCATAAGTGCCACTAATTTCCTTTAGCGAACGCTTGAGTGCTTGGATAAGTCTGGCAGTGGGATCGTCTTCATTTCCTAGCTGGTAGTAATGACCAATAAGATGGGCTAAAACTTCCGTGTCTGTTTCTGATTGAAAGGTATGCCCTAAATTGATTAATCTTTGCTTTAAAAGTTGGTAATTTTCAATAACTCCATTATGAACCAACGAAAGATGGCGCAACTGGTCGAAGTGGGGATGCGCATTTTCATCGCTAGGAATACCGTGAGTGGCCCAGCGGGTATGACTGATCCCTACTCTACCATCCAACTGCTTTTTCCCAAGAAGATGGATAAGTTCAGAAATTCTTCCCTTTTTTTTTACCACCTCAATCTTAGTCCCATCAAATATGGCAATACCACTGGAATCATACCCACGATATTCCAACCGCTTGAGCCCATCAAGCAGAATAGGCTGCGCCTTCTTTTTCCCAAGGTAAGCAAAAATTCCACACATGGTGTATCCTTTTTAAATAAAATCAAAATAAATATCAAACATTATGAATAGAGCTCACTTTTTTTCCTTTTCTCCAATGGATGTCATTACAGTGATTCTGGGAGGAGGTGCAGGCACAAGACTGTTCCCACTAACCAAAGAAAGGGCAAAACCAGCCGTGCCTATTGCTGGCAAATATCGTCTTGTAGATATTCCCATAAGTTTGTCAATCAATTCTGGGTTAAGAAGAATTTTTATATTAACCCAGTTCAATAGTTCTTCTCTCCATCGACATATACAGCAGACCTATCGGTTTGATGACTATTCCCAAGGTTTTGTAGAAATTCTGGCTGCGCAGCAGACTCCCAAAGGAGCTTACTGGTATCAGGGTACCGCAGATGCGGTTAGACAAAACCTTATCCATTTTGCCAGCCACCCTCATGATATGGTCTTAATTCTTGCTGGAGACCAACTCTATAAGATGGATTACCGAGTAATGATCGAACAGCATATTGAAACCTGCGCAGATGTGACGGTCGGAATCACTCCTGTTCCCATGAACAAGGCTTCATTCTTAGGAATCTTAAGGATCAATGAAGAAAAACGAATAGTGGCGTTCGTTGAAAAACCGAAAGAAAAAGAAGTACTGAAAGAATTTGCTATATCCGATCCTTTTTTAAGTCTTTATCACATCCCAAGGGATTCAGCTTATTATTTTGCCTCTATGGGCATTTACGTTTTTAATCGCAAGACCCTTTCCAATGCGCTTGTAGGCGCTGAGCCAGATTTTGGCAAAGATATTATTCCTTCGTTAATCCGCACCCATCGCGTCTATTCTTATATTTATCCTGGGTATTGGGAAGACATTGGAACAATCTCAGCTTTCTATCAAGCCAATTTAGACCTATGCCATCTCCATTCCAATTTTGACTTTTACGATAGCCACTTTCCCATATTTACTCGGCCCAGATATCTGCCGCCCTCCAAAATCCTCGATGCCACAATCGAAAACTCTCTTATTGCCGAAGGCTGTATTATTACAGGAGCGAAAATCACCCATTCTCTCATTGGAATAAGAAGCATTATTCAACCACAAACTTGCCTCAACGATACAGTGCTTCTTGGAAACGACTATTACGAAACAGAAAGTCAGGCGCTAAGTGCAGAGGGCCACGGCCTTCCTAGAATAGGGATCGGCAATAACTCGTTCATTGAAAAAACCATCATCGATAAAAATTGTCGGATTGGCAATAATGTAAAAATTTCTCCTGCCGGCAAGCCTCAGAATTACGATGGGGATTTCTATTATATTCGAGATAGGATTGTCATCATCCCACGGGGTGGAGTCGTTCCTCATGGAACGATTATTTAACTGCAGCTTTACAGTCCTTAATTTTTCATTTTATTGATTATTCGTTGCCTATGAACTTCAATAACGCAAATAAGCAAAAGCATGCTATTCGAGCAAGCTGCCATGGATTTTCCTATCCTTCCGATCCCGTAGCATGTCTGACCAAATTCCGGTCCTTTTTCGATCTGCCAGGCGCTTGCGTTTGGCCTGAAAAAAATACGATCGGTAAAGAAAAAAAAGAGAGGCTTGCCGTTTTGTCTCCTCATATCGATTTTCAAGTTAGTCCCAAGGCCTATACTCATGCCTTTTCTCACTGGTTTTCTAGGGCAGAAGCCGACTTTTTTATTATCCTTGGAGTAGGACATCATAGCCGACTTGAATGGAGTATTGATAGTAGAGATTATATAACTCCCTTAGGAAGAGCCTATAATAGAAGAGATATTGTGGAGCTCATCGAAAGGAGTGTTAATTTTTCTCTTGCTGATCCTTATGGACATCAAAAAGAGCATTCTATTGAATTTCCTATCGTTTTTATGCAAGCTTTGCGTTACTGGATGGGCATCCAAAAGCCTTTAGAATTTGTCCCTATTCTCTGTGGTGGCTTACACGATCTCATCATTTATGACAACGGCAAGGAAACGCTTTCAATGATGCGAATGCTTGCTTCGGCTCTCCGTGAAGTGCTGACCGCTTATGGGGAAAAAGCAGCTCTTATCATTAGCATTGATGGATGCCATATTGGTCCAAGATTTGGTCATCCTTTGGACTTAACAAAAGTATTGCTCAAAGATACAGAGTTGTGGGAAAAAGAACTATGGAAAAAAGTCGAAGAACAAAATTTGGAAGGTTTTCTTGCGCATCTCCAAAAAGAAAAAAATATTCGTTTTTTTGATGGTGTTGGTGCTATTGCCCTTCTTATGGAAATCTTCAAAGATAAACCATTTTTCTTTAAAAGAACCTATTACGAACAATGGTTTGAACCGCAAGACAGTTCCGCTGTCACTTTCTCTAGTGGATTCTTGACTTACTAATTCCCCCAAAAAAAATACTCTCTTTAACTCTAAAAAGAATAAAGCTGAATATTTATTTTTAAAAAGAGCTTTCCTAGAATAATTTAGACTAGAGTACGAATCATTTTTTAACTTATCTTCTCTGCCATGACCTCAACCACTCCATCTCATCCACGGGTTCGATTCGCTCCGTCTCCTACCGGCTATCTTCATGTAGGAGGGGCCAGAACTGCTCTATTCAATTGGCTTTACGCCAGGCATACGAACGGAACTTTTATTTTGAGGATCGAAGATACCGATGCAAGCCGAAATACCCCTCAAGCGCTATCGGTTATTTTTGAGAACCTCCGCTGGTTAGGCCTAGATTGGGACGAAGGTCCATTGCCTGATGGCCGCACCATTGGACCATTTGGTCCTTATTTTCAAAGCCAGAGAAAAGATATTTATGAAGCTTACTGTAAGAAGCTGATTGATAAAGAGATGGCTTATATCAAAGAGGGAGCTGTGCTTTTCCGAATGCCTCGAAAGCGAATTATTGTACCAGATATTATCTGCGGCGATATCTATTTTGATTGTACCCTTGAAAAAGATTTTGTGATTCGTAGAAAAGACGGTTCTTTTGTTTTTCACCTCGTTAATGTTGTAGACGATTGTGAAATGAAGATCAGCCATGTGATACGAGGAGAAGATCATTTGTCTAACACCCCTAAACATATTGCCATTTTTGAATCTTTAGGAATAAAGCCACCTCTTTATGCTCATATTCCCCTTATCCTTAATCCGGAAGGCTCAAAAATGAGCAAAAGAGACAAAGGTTCCTCTGTCCAGGAATACATTGATGAAGGGTATTTACCTAAGGCCTTCCGCAATTACTTGTGTTTGCTTGGCTGGTCTATCAAAGAAAACAGAGAGATATTTGATATTGAAGAGGCTATTGCAAAGTTTGATCTGACTCAGATTCATCGGAGCAACGCTCGCTTTAATCGTCAAAAGCTGCTGTGGATTAATGGAGAATACATGAGAACAATGCCCTTAGATGAACTATTTCCTCATGCTTTATCCTGGCTTAAAAAGGCAGGCCTTATTGATGACCACTATGATAATATCCCCTTTTTGAAAGGAGCTATTGCTATCGTAAGAGAAAAAGTAAAAACGGGCAAAGAACTCATTGATTGGATGAAACCCCTGCTCAGTGATCAAATCGAATACAATGAGGCTGTGTTGCAACAATATCTAGACAACGAGGGAAAGAATATCCTCAAAGAAGCCTTCCCATACCTTGAAAAGGTTTCTCCTTTTCAAGCAAAGGAACTTGAAGAAACTATTAAGAGCCTAGCGATGAAAAACGGCAGAAAGACTGCCGATTATATTCATAGACTGAGGGTAGCGCTTACGGGAAGAACAGTTGGTCCCAGTCTTTATCCAATGTTGGAAGTACTAGGAAAAGAGAAGGTTTTGTATAGATTACATAAAGTGCTATTTGAACATGAATGATGCTATATGACGCTGGCCTCATGGATAACCTTGTTTAGAATTCTATCCCTTCCTCTTATACTCTTTTTCCTTAATCAATATGAAAAGAGTGATGAAATCAGCCAACCGGATGAAAAACTGCGTGCAGGTTCTTTGATTTTTTTTCTAGTTGCCGCCTTTTCTGATTGTATCGATGGGTATTTGGCCAGGAACTGTGGACAAAAAAGCAAGCTAGGAGCCATTCTGGACCCGATCGCTGACAAACTACTTCTTTTTGTCATGCTGTTTTCCTTAGCAACCATTAACGCTTCAAAAATAGCTAAAATTCCTTTCTGGTTACCTCTTCTTATAGCTTCCAGAGATCTTTTCCTTCTATTTGGTTTTCTTTTTTTAAAAGCCCTACACAAAGAAATGGAAGTTCAGCCGCATTGGACCGGCAAATTGGCTACATTCATTAGTTTTAGTCTAGTGGGTTTTTCTCTGCTTGGAATTGCAAAACTAACCAATATTTCAGTCTATTTGTGTGCGCTTTTCCTTATGCTTTCTAGTATAGTATATTCTATCAGAGCCATAAAAATTCTACTTTCTCAACACCATCATTCTGTTTCTCCTACTGCAAAAAAAGATAATCTTTTATAGGGATGAAAGTCGTTGCCATTATCGGAAGGCCGAACGTTGGAAAGTCTCTTTTATTCAATAGGATCTGTTGCAAAGAACTATCGCTGGTTCATAATATCCCAGGGGTCACAAGGGATCGAATCATCTCTTTTATCCACAGGGATGGCCAAAAAGCAATGCTTATAGATACAGGAGGTTTGGACTTCAATCCAAAAACAAGTTTAGAAAAATCCCTTTTCGAGCAAATTGAGATTTCTTTAACAGAAGCTACCCATGTCCTTTTTGTCGTCGACGGCAGAACTGGACTCACCCCTTTAGATTTAGAAATAGGAAAATTTTTAAAGAAAAGGAATAAGCCAGTCTTTGTTGTCGTCAATAAAATAGACGATCCTAAACTGGAAAATAACACTTTGGACTTTGTTGCGCTTGGATTCGATCCCATTTTCCCAGTTTCAGCAGCACATAATAGAGGTATAGAAGAGCTTCTTCGTTTCATCTTCACGACCGATTCCATAGAGACTGAGCAAAAGGATTTAAAACTGCCCGCTTCTTCTCCTACCCGCATCGCCGTAATAGGACAACCTAACGCTGGAAAATCAACATTGATAAACGGGCTTATTGGAGAAAAAAGGCTTGTGGTGGACGAACATCCGGGAACAACTCATGACGCTGTTGATGTTGATTTTAGTATTGCTGGCGTTCCTTTCACACTGATCGATACGGCAGGGCTCAGAAAAAAAAACAAACTGCAACCAGGCTTAGAAAGCAAAATCGCTGGTCGGACTGTACATGCTATAAACCGCTCACATATCGTTTTGTTTGTCATTGATGCTGAAAAAGGAATTAGCCTACAAGATAAAAAAATTGGAGGATTAATACAAAAGGCCTTTCGGCCCTGTATCATTGTCCTCAATAAAATTGATTTGTTAGAGAATTCCTTCGATCGGCGAAACTGGGGAACAGAAAGTCGCCTACTCATACAAAGAGAGCTTCCATTTTTAAGTTATGCCCCTGTCGTGGCACTCAGCGCTGAAAAAAAATGGAATTATCAAAGCTTATTCACTGCAATTCTTCTAGTAGACCAGGAAAGAAAAAAATGCATTCCTACCCATGAAGTAGCCGAATTTTTCCAAAGGACCTTGCATCAATTCCCCCCACAGCCCATTCAAGGTAAAAGATTAAAAATTTACTACGCCACGCAACTTAAGGATAAAGACAGTTCAAAAGTGCCTCCTTGTCCAACGTTTGTTCTTTTTGTCAATAATCTCAAATTACTCAAAGCTGCCTACAAAAAATTTCTTGAAGGAAAACTTCGCCAAACTTTTGCCTTTACAGGTTGTCCCATTTTGTGGAAATGGAAAAAGGCCCAAGGGAAAAAACCGTTTCTGATCCAAAAATAGTTATTAGCTCTTTCCTGGAACATGACCCTTAAAATCGTGTTCAGGAAAATGGCCTAGTTTTCCACCCATCCCGCAAAGATCCAGTGAGCTACTTACTTCTAAAGTAGCATGGGCATATCCGACTTATAGCCAAGACCGTAACTTCAATGTAGGAAGCATTTTGAAAAATTTGCTCTAGCCTTCCATCGCCAATCCATTTATGGATGGGAATAAAGGATCTGGTCCATGCCATAAGTCAGCTAGGGAATCAACTTCGCTAAAGTAGAAAATCAGATTCGTTCCTTTTTAGATAGGCTTAAAAGGAGCTGGATTTCCCTAAAATCTCTTTGTAAAACATCTGACAGATTGAGCCTAGATGACTATATTTTGTCAGTTAGTCTTTTTTATTTATTGTGTTAGCAATGCCCTCATCCTCTTTAAAACCGATCGAATCATCCGATATCAGAGCTATTCTTTCCCGAATGAACCTAGAAGAAAAGATTGGACAGTTGGTTCAATTAACTCCCAAGGATGGAATACTATCTGAAGAGCTAAAAACTCTTATTCAAAAAGGAAAAGTAGGCTCCTTTTTAAACATAACAGACCCCTCTCAAATTGAAGCAGCTCAGCTGATCGCTTCGCATAAAAGCCGCTTACAAATTCCTTTACTATTTGCATTCGATGTCCTGCATGGTTTTAAAACCATCTTTCCTATCCCGATCGCTTTGGCATCTAGCATGGATGCAGAACTTATTGAGCAGGTAGCTCGTGCTGCCGCTAAAGAAGCAAGAGCTTTTGGGATCCATTTGACTTTTGCTCCCATGCTTGATGTTTGTCGAGATCCTAGGTGGGGAAGAGTGGCCGAAAGTCCAGGAGAAGACCCTTTTTTAGCCTCTCTCCTTTCTTCAGCATGGATCAAAGGGTTTCAAGGCAAGAACCTTTCTTCTTCCAGTCTCCTTGCTGCTTGTCCTAAGCATTTTGTCGGGTATGGAGCTGTCGAAGGGGGGAGAGATTATAATTCAGTAACTATTTCTTATAGATTGCTTCAAGAAATCTATCTTCCTCCATTTCTCCAAGCCTTTAAACAAGGAGCATTTGCAACGATGGCAGCCTTTGTAGCCATCAATGGCTTACCGCCAGCTGCCAATCCACAGTTGCTCAAAGATTTGCTAAGAAAGGACATTGGCTTGGAAGGTCCTGTTATCAGCGATTGGAATGCCGTCAGAGAACTGGTCCATCACGGGATCGCTGAAAATGAAAAGGCTGCAGTGGCAATAGCCATAAATTCTGGCATTGACATAGATATGGTCAGTGGTCTTTATTCCCAATATTTAGAAGAACTCCTCCAAGAAGGGAAAGTCAAAGAAGAAACGATTGATGCTGCTGTCCAGAGGGTCCTAACTCTTAAAAATAAGCTTGGACTCTTTACCCAAGAGCCACACCCTCTAAAGATAGATCAAAACAGATGGCAGACCATTCTTAAAACCAACAAGCAAATAGCTTTGGAAGCAGCCAAAAAATCCGTGGTTTTATTAAAAAATGAAGATGGTCTGCTCCCCATTGCTCCTTCTATTCGCTCTATTGCTTTGATCGGTCCTTTCAGTGAAGAACGCAAAGAACATTTAGGCCCGTGGTCGGCCATCGGAGATAGCAATGAAGTGATAACTCTTGCTGAAGGCCTAAAAAGATATGCTCCTAGAGGAACAAAAATCAACGTGGTTGAAGGCTGCAATAAGTTTAGTCATGGCACGGAAGATTATCAGCAAGCCATCAAAATCGCTCAACATTGTCAACTGATAGTGGCAGCAGTGGGAGAAAAAGCAAATATGTCAGGAGAAGCTGCATCGAGAGCTTTTTTAGACTTGCCAACACAACAGCAAAAGCTTATTGATGTCTTATCAGAAACCGGAATCCCAGTTGTCCTCATAGTCTTTAGCGGCAGGCCGCTGGATCTCTCAAGAATCATTTCCAAAACAAAAGCAATCCTGCAAGCTTGGTTTTTAGGAACAGAAACCGGAGATGCTTTAGGTCAGATTCTTTTTGGGCTCTACAACCCTTCTGGAAAGTTGCCGATTACCTTCCCAAGATCCGTCGGACAGATCCCTATTTATTATGCTCAACTTCCTACCGGTAGACCAGCCAACCGCTCCTTTCCCTCCTGCCGCTATATCGACCAAAGCAACACTCCCCTTTTCCCTTTTGGATATGGATTAAGCTATACTACTTTCCATTACAGCTTCCCTACTCTTAATCGTTCCAGAATCAATTATCATCAAACATTAGAGATCCTGACAGAAATAGAAAATACAGGCACGGTTCCTGGAGAAGAAATCCTACAGCTTTACATTCGTGATCCAGTAGCTAGCCTTTCTAGACCTTTAAAAGAACTAAAAGGAATAAAAAGAGTCTTTCTTAAGCCTGGAGAAAGACAAAAAATTAAATTTACTATTTCCTCCGTGGATTTAGCATTTATAGATTATGAAGGGAAAAGAAAGATTGAACCGGGCCAGTTTTTCCTCTGGGTTGGACCCAATTCAATGGAAGGGAAAAGAGCACAGTTTGATTTGGTTCCATAATAAGACTAAGCCTGCCGCAAAAAAAAAATATTTAGGAATAAACCAAAAGAAACTTTTGTCTCGTATTGCTTTTTCTTTTTAAAGGAAAGAAAGTCAAAAAGCTGTGGCTATCACCAAGACAACAAAGAACTCAATGCTCTTTCTATATTGTGACTTAATAATTTGCATGCTACTGTCTGCAACAAAATATGTTTTTATACAACCAAATAGCACTTATCCAATGCCTTTTTCAAACGCTTCGCTGCAATGAGACGTTCTGCTTCTTTAGATACCCCATATGCAATCATCGGTACAAGCCCTTTGGCAGAGGAACTCCGAAGAATGATAGCAATCGCTGCTATGACTGATCAGCCAGTATTGATTTCTGGAGAAACAGGTAGTGGCAAAGAAATCGTTGCAAAAGCCATTCACTTTAGCAGTTCAAGAGCAATGCATCCTTTCGTTTCCATCCACTGTGCGTCCCTTCCCAAAGAATTAGCTGAGAATGAAATCTTCGGTGGCCATTTTGCTGGAGTGGAATCTCAGAGGGCAGTTAGGGGACTTAAAGGGAAAAAAATAGAGGCTATTGGGGGCACCCTTTTTCTTGATGGAGTAGAAGAACTGGAACCTTCTCTGCAATCAAAACTTCTTCGCCTTTTTGAAGAAGAGAAAATCACCACTGCTAGATCTTCTATTCGGATAATAGCTTCTAGCAAAGAGACGATTGAAAAAAATATTCAAAGTGGACAATTCCGTAAGGATCTTTTCTACCGGTTAAATGTCATTCGTATCCATACGCCTCCCCTTAGAGAAAGAAAAGAAGATATTCCTGATTTAGTCCAATTTTTTATCGCTAAATATGCAAAGGAAAATCCCAAACGAATATCAAAAAAAGCGCTTTCTTTACTCTATAGATATCATTGGCCAGGGAATGTAAGGGAATTAGAAAATATGATTATTCGACTTTGTCTAACTCAGCCAAAAAAGACAATAGAGCCTATGGATATCGATCTGCCCCTTAATCATCCCCTAGAAGTAAAAGAAATCCAAAATCTTTTCAACTTACCTCTGCCGAAAGCCTTAGAAGAATTGGAACAAATGTTTATACATAAAGCTCTTGCCGAATGTCCCACTCGCTCGGCTGCCGCTAAAAAACTTGGAATTGTCAGGCCCCTTCTTTACGCTAAGTTACGTAAGTACGATATCCATTAATATTTCTTTTCTTACTTTACCATCCATCGCCGTAATGCCCCTGCCTTCAGGCATGGGGATATAAGGCGATAAATTATAGCTATGTGTAGTATAATTATGTATGAACAGAAAAGAACAATTGAAATCCAATAAAAATATT
>NZ_LXQB01000042.1 GCF_004421185.1 Methylacidiphilum sp. Yel
TATAGCTTGCAGATAGAGTTTGCTATGCCGATTATTCTGTCCAGGGTGCAGCTTCCATCCCTCCCCATGGGACTTGTATCCCCAGCCCGGATATTGACTCAGGCTAGCATGGGTTATATTTACTCGGTTCCCATAACCATGCAAACTCTACGTAATCTATATCATTGCGTTTATAATTTGACCTACCGTTTGGTTCTGGTTACGAAATATCGCCGCAGGTGTATGACCGGCCACATGCTAGACCGACTGGCTGTTATTCTTCCGGGGTACGGCGGCAAAATGGGAGTGCGAGGTGCTGGAATTCAACGGTGAGGCGGATCATGTGAATCTGCGCGCTGACTCCCAAGGTATTACCGTCAGCCTCCGTGAATACTCTCAAGACGCTTACCAGTCGCTTGCTGCGCAAGGAGTTTGCGGATCACCTAAAACGGTATTACTTGAGTAAACCCGTATTCTGGAGCCGAAGTGACTGCATCCTGACCGTTGGGGTGTGCGACTGTCCGTGCTCAAGCAATACATCGGAGCAGCAGGAAAGACCAGAGTGATCGCCCCTTGGACGACCCGCACCGCTTCACCACCCCTGAACCGCTGCGCAGTTACAGGCGAAGCACTACGGCGCGTCTTGGGCAGGTTTAAACTGATACTAACTTTTTGTTGAGCGCAGCTTCCAAAAGTTTGAGTGGGGATTTCTCAGGATGTTTCAAAGCTTCTATTTTAATATGAAATGTTTGTTCTAGCAGAAACTGTCCTTTATCTACAGCATGTAGCACTTGATCTGTAAAAACAATCCAAGTACTTCCTGCTGGGAAATCGAAGGCTACTTGAGGAGAATTTTTTTGATATTGCAAATCGAGTTTGCCTTTATCATGAAGCTCGAGCATGAAATGGTCGTATAGACTTCTATAACCTTTAGTTATTCCAAGAACATAAAGAAGAAAGCGTTTGCCAGGGGTAGGGGATTCTAGTTGAGGAAGAAGGTGTTTGAGATATTGCGGAAAAGGCTCTCCAATTCTCCAGCTTCTTGGTTTACCGCTAGGGTTTATATTAGAAAAAACTCTCAATATCCTTTCTCCTCCAGTGGGGCTAGATGGGAAGGCATCCACATGAAGCCTCGTGTCATCTTTTCTTGGTGAAGTTGGGCGACCAGAAATTTCTACGGGCCGAAAACTTGTACGGGCTATTCTTAAGGAAGAGCCATAAAAAGGAAAAAGCAGATGAAGAAATTCCTTTGTCTTTTGGGCATATCGTTTGAGCATCCCACTGAGCAACTTAAGATCCTCTGTCTTTCCTTCAGCACCTTTTAGACTAGCATTTCTTGGATCATAGCTAATATTTTTTGCTCCACTAACCCAAGAAGGCTCAAGAAATTTCGTTTCTTCGGGTAAAAGAGAAAAATTGAGCCTGGGGAAAAAGAGAACAGAGCCATTTTCAAGGGATTCTATTGCCTTCTCCTGTATCTCTTTTGAAAACTCCGCATCCCAACGGTCTGCTTCAAATTGTATGACAGGATGATCCAAAGAAGAAATATCCATAAAACGCACTTAGTAGGTTATCTTTATCTTTTTTTCTTTAAAATTGGAAGCCCCGTCCGTTCGCTTTCCGTGACAACGTATCCATTAGGTAAGGCATCAAGAGCCCCATCTCCAATTTGGGTAGAAAAATAGTAAAGAGTAACCTTATGCCCGTTTCTGAGAACCTGTTCCCTTGAATGAAGGTAATAGGTTTTGCCTGATTTTTTGCTCACAACTTGGTATGCCATAAAAGCACCTTTTTTTAAGTTTTGTTGAAAATTAAATCAATCCATTTTCCTTTAAGAGAGGATAAACCCCTCTTTTCATCATAGTTTTTAACCCTTTTGCAGAGACCCGTATTTTAACCTTCCTTCCCAACTCTGGAATGAAAATATTTTTTTTTCTTAAATTAGGAAGGAACAACCGAGGCGTATTCCCCGTGGTATGTAAGCCTATGCCTCCCTTCTTTTTAGCTTTCCCTTTTCTGATGATTCTCCTACCTTTAGCAGGTCGAATACCATGAATTGGACAAATTCTAGACATAGAAATTCTCCTTATTTCATCAACAAAACGTTTCGAGCCCTTTTTATCTCCCTAGTTAATCGCCTATGAAGTTTTGCAGGCAGCCCTGTAATTCTTCTAGGAAGAATTCTTCCATTTTCGGTTACATACCTTTTAAGCAGCTCAACATTTCTAAAATCTATAGCTTCTGCATCGATGTCCACTCTTTTTTTAACAACTTTGGGAGTTGTTAAAGCTCTCTTTTTCCTTTTTTTTTCCTTTAAATTGCCACTGTTTCTACCCATAGGTATTCCACCTCTGTTTTATTTAATCATTTTTTTCTTTTTTTTCTTCTTCTTCCTCTCCATGTTCCTCTTCTAAGAGCTCCTCAGTATCTGCAAATTGAGGTACAGATTCCCATCTTTTTCTAAGCTGATACATCTTTTCTTTTTCAAATTGACGTTGGCAGTCGATATCAAACCGGGCATAAGGAATAGCTTGAAGGCGGATGATAGGAATTGGTTTGCCACACATTTGGCAAATTCCATAAGAATTTTCTTCTATTCTCTTTAGACTTTCGTCAATTTCAAAAAGAGAATCATTTTCTTGAGAAAGTAAGCTAAAGGCAAAATCTCGGTCATATACGTCGGTACCAGCATCTGCCTGGTGGACGCCAAAACCAGTAGATTCTCCACCTTCGGGCTTCGATCTCAAAACCTCCGAAGAAACCCCTTCCATTTGCTCAAGGATTTGTTCTCTCAAGTCCAAAAGTCGTTCTTTTTGAAGCTGCAAAAATGCTTTTCTTTCCTCTTGAGATAAATCAGTAATTTTAAGATTAGGGTTAATATTCTCTTCTTTGTTAAAGGAGTTATTTACTTCATTAGTTACTTTGTTGAAATTCTCAAAGTTTGACATAGCATTAGACTGTAACGTATTTTCTTTTTGCTTCGCTTCCTTTTCATTTGTGGCATGTTCGCTCTTATCTTCTGTTTTTTTCTTTTTCTTTCTCATTATTTTATGGGTATATCTATTTCAAGTAGATGTTTTTTTACCATTAAAGATTAATTTCTTTTTTTTCTTCGGCAACTGATAAATAGCTTCTTTCGATTATTTTTTAGAAAATTCCCATCTTTCTATTTGGATTCTTTCAGATAAAATTCAATCAGTCCTTTTGTCGATGCGTCATGCTCATAGAGTAAAGAACCAGTGGTTAGCTCTTCTTCAACCCTTGTAGCAAGCTGTTTGCCTAGTTCCACTCCCCATTGATCAAAGGAATTAATATCCCAGAGCAATCCTTCAACAAAAATCTTGTGTTCATAAAAAGCGATCAAGCTACCAAGAGTCCTTGGAGTTATTTTTTGGATAAGGAAGGAGTTTGAGGGCCGATTCCCCGGAAAAGTTCTATGAGGAAGCAGTTTTTCGATGGCTTCAGGATTCATCTTCGCTTTTTGCATTTCTTCTTTAGCTTCTTGCTCTGTTTTACCTTTCATTAAGGCTTCCGTTTGAGCAAAAAAATTTGAAAGAAGAATAAGATGATGATTCCCAATGGGATTATGCGTTTGGATGGGAGCAATGAAATCTGAAGGAATGAGATGCGTGCCCTGATGGAGAAGCTGGAAAAAAGAATGTTGTCCATTGGTACAAGTATTTCCCCACAAAATAGGCCCTGTGGTATAGGTCACAACGGTTCCATTTCGTCGAATTCGTTTCCCGTTGCTTTCCATATCTAATTGTTGGAGATAAGCTGGAAAAAGTTCTAAGTACTGATCATAGGGAAAAATACCATAAGTTTGAGCTCCAAAAAAATTGCCATACCAAAATCCAAGAAGCCCCATGATCACCGGGATATTTTTTTCTAAGGGGCTATTTCGAAAATGCTCATCCACAAGATAAGCCCCATAAAGCAGTTCTTCAAACTGATCCATGCCTATATAAAGAACGATAGATAATCCAATGGCAGACCACAGGGAATATCTCCCACCTACCCAGTCCCAAAATTCGAACATGTTTTCTGGGTTAATACCGAAATCCTTCACCGCTTTTTCATTGGTTGATATAGCTACGACATGCTTTTCAATTGCTTTTGGATCACCAAAATAATCTATGAGCTGTTTTCTTACCGTTTGTGCATTCGTTAGGGTTTCTTTAGTAGTGAATGTTTTTGAGGAGATGATAAAAAGTGTCGAGTCTAGTTCAATTGCTTTTAGTACTTCGGCAATATCTGTTCCATCCACATTTGATACGAAATGAACATTAAGCTCTTTATGACCATAAGCTTTTAAAGCATGGGTGACCATTCGAGGTCCTAGATCCGATCCGCCGATACCTATATTGACGATATCTTTTATTGGTTTTCCGCTATATCCCTTCCATCGTTTGGATCTGACTGCTTCTGCAAAATTTTTCATTTTTTCTAGAACCCTTTTGACATCGACCATAACATCTTTTCCCTCTACATAAATTGGCCGTTCAGATCTATTCCTTAAAGCGATATGAAGCACTGGCCTATTTTCAGTAAAATTAATTCTCTCCCCAGAAAACATCTTTTCTATATATCCAGGCAGATCGACTTCAGTGACGGCTTGCAAAAGCAGAGAAAGAGTTTCTTCAGTAATTCTATTTTTTGAATAATCGAAAAGGAAATCTCCCCAACAAATCGAAAATTTCTCAAATCTTTGAGGATCGGAATGAAAAAGATCCCGCATGTGGAGTGGAGAAATTTTTTGATAATGTTCACTTAATGCTTGCCATAGCCTCGGGGAAAGTGAGTTATTCATAAGTAGTTCCTTTAAAAGTTTGTTGAATGGATAGAATGATCGTTTATCCCTATAAAGTTTGTAGACAGAAAAGAGTTAATTACTTCTACTTCCTTAAAACACTGCTTTTATTTCTATAAAACTAAAAAATAAAAATGAAGTTTCTTTTTAGAAAGCTATTCTTTCTGTCTTCTGCTTTAGGCTTATAGCTCAAGTCAATAATGCCACTCCTTGAGCTATCTCATTGGGAGGGGGGCCACAGATGCTCATGGAATTTCTCTCTTTTTCTTTTTGTAATCCTCTCTTTGTAGTTTCAAAAAAACTGTTGGCGAGGCACCTCTTTTGTTAAGCCTTAATGATCTGCTCTTAGAAGTGAGGAGTTTTGAAAGCCTTTCTTTCAGCACAGACAGTAGGCTACTAAAAGCTAACTTGCAGGGAGTTGTGTTTTAGCTAAATCTTTCTAAAAACTCTAAAGGAAATTCTTTCTCTCACCCTTCATTGAAATTGCTTTTCTCATTAGAAAACAAAAGATAGATTATGCTGAATTTCTTTATCCTAATGAATGATTATTATGAGAATTCCATTATCCTCTTATCGAGTTCAATTGAATAAGTCATTTAATTTCGAAAAACTGGCAAAGATCATCGATTATCTTTCGCAATTGGGGATATCAGATATATATGCTTCTCCCATTACTAAGGCTAAGCCAGGCAGTTCTCATGGCTATGATGTAGTGGATTATACAAAGATTAATCCAGATTTAGGGGATTTTCTTGTCTATGAAAATATAGTTTTAAAGTTGAAAGAGAAGGGAATGGGATGGATTCAAGATTTTGTTCCGAACCACATGGCCTACAGCAAGGAAAACACCATGCTTATGGATGTATTCGAGCATGGACCTTATTCTCGGTACTATGAATTTTTTGATATCGAATGGAACCATCCTTATGAATCTTTGAAGGGAAGAGTCCTTGCTCCCTTTCTTGGCCCACATTATGGTGAAGCTTTGTCCAAAGGAGAAATAAAACTGGTCTTTGATTTGGGTTCTTTTTATGTTCGCTATTATGATATTCAATTTCCTCTGAAAATAGAGAGCTATGCGACCATTCTGACTTCCGTCCTAAATACGATTCGAAAGCGGGTAGATACAAAAGATCCAGATTACCTCAAACTCCTCGGCGTCGTTTATACCCTTAAGAATATTGGAGCTTCCGAGTCTAGACAAGAACGTATCGAACAGGTTTCTTTCATCAAATATATATTGAATGAACTTTACACGAAAAATGCGCTGATCAGAGTGTGCGTGGATAGAACCATTGAGCTATTCAATTCGGAAGATAAGACAGAGCCAGAGCATTTTCTTCTCATGGACAAGTTGCTTACGGAACAATATTTTCGCTTTTCCCATTGGAGAGTGGCTTCGGAGGAAATTAACTACAGAAGGTTTTTTACCATTAACGATCTTATTTCTGTTCGTATGGAACGGGAAGAAGTTTTTGAAGAAGCCCATTGTCTTATCTACCGATTGATAGAAGAAGGCAAAATTACTGGACTTCGTATCGATCACATTGATGGCTTGCTCGATCCTGAAAAATATTTAAGCGCTTTGCGTAGAAGAATTCCAGGGATTTTTACCATTGTTGAAAAGATCCTGCGTCCGTTAAAAGAAACACTGCCTATTGGTTGGCAGACTGAAGGAACCACAGGGTATGATTTTTTAGCTCTTCTTACTCAGCTTTTCTGCAACCTAGAAAATGGTCCTATTATGGATCGAATTTATCGAAGGTACACTGGGATAGATCAAGAATATGAAGAACTTTTAAGAGAAAAGAAAAGATTCGTTATTGGAAGAAGGCTTGCTGGCGACCTTGACCGAATTGCTTTGATCCTGCATTCTCTTTGTTCTCGTCTCTGGTTTGGCCCAGATGTCACTATCTATGGGATACGGAGAGCGCTTGTTGAGGTCCTTTCCTGTTTTCCTGTTTATAGAACGTATATCTCCAACGGTCAAATGAGTAAACAAGATAGAATGTTTTTGGAAGAAGCTGTCAATATTGCCAAAGAAACCCTTCCAGAACTTTCAGTGGAATTGGATTTTATCCTCAAATTTTTTCTTCGAGAAATAGAACATTCTTTTTCCGAGGAGGAAGAACAAGAAAGAGAAAATTTTATCAAACGCTTCCAGCAACTAAGTTGCCCACTTATGGCAAAAGGACTCGAAGATTGTCTTTTTTATGTCTACAATAGGTTACTTTCTCTTAACGAAGTTGGCAATGATCCATCCATCCTAGGGATTGCTTCAGAAACGTTTCATTCCTTTCTAAAAGAAAGAGCGCTGTGGTGGCCTTTTACTTTCAATGCCACTTCAACGCATGATACAAAAAGAGGGGAAGACGCTAGGGCTAGGATAAATGTACTTTCAGAAATTCCACAAGAATGGGAGAAGGTGCTATATCAATGGACAGAAATCAATGAACCGGAAAAGTCCAAAGTGGGAAACATTATGGTTCCGGATTATAATGCGGAATATTTCATATATCAGTCTCTTATTGGACATTTGCCTTTTGACCTCTCGGAAATAGATTCTTTTTTGGACCGATTTAAAAAGTATTTCATAAAGGCAAGTAGGGAAGCAAAAAGCTTTTCTGGATGGCAAAATCCAAATACTGCTTATGAAGAAAAATGTTGCCAATTTATTGAGAATCTTTTAAATCCGAAGAATTCAAAGTTTTGGGAATCCTTTCTTCCCTTTCAAAAGAAAATTGCCCATTTTGGAATCATTAATTCTCTTTCACAGTTGCTCTTAAAAATTGCTTCTCCTGGAATCCCTGATTTTTATCAGGGCTGCGAGCTGTGGGATTTTTCATTTGTTGATCCAGACAATCGCAGACCTATTGATTTCGATTGGCGAAAAAAAATTCTGAGGGAATTTATAGAGGTAAGAGATGAAAAGGCTTTAGTGGAAGAACTTGTAAAAAACAGTTCAGATGGTCGCATAAAGTTTTGGATCACCTATAAGGGCTTGCAGGCTAGAAAGAAATTCCCTGAAGTTTTCGGTTCTAAATCCTACATTCCATTGACCTTTCAAGGGTCGAAAGCAAGGAATGCTTTTGCTTTTCTTAGGCAACAAGCTGACCACTGGATTATAGCTATAGTGCCAAGGTTTTGCACTGAGCTTTGCAAAGAAGGTGAGTTCCCTGTTGGATCTGCAATTTGGCATGATACTATCGTGACATTGCCTGAAGAGGCGCCTTTGGAATGGTCTTCTCTGCTGGTAGATGGAGAAAAAAGAAAATGGGATCGGAAAGTCAATGTTGGCGAAGCATTAGAGGTACTCCCTGTGGGTTTATGGTGTGGACAGGCTACAAAAAGAGAGCAAACAGAATTGAATGTTCACTAGACTTTGAACAAAAAATGACTAACCCAGTTAATCTATCTAGAGGAAGCTGAGCAATAAGAAAGCAGGAGATCTTCTAGATAGCTATCTAGCATTAGATTTGATTTGGAAAGGAAAGATGCTAATTTCCTTTGAATAGACACCACTGGAATATCATTGTCAAAGATCTGGTTTTTAAACACCCTATAGCCGTGCCGATACCTGCATGTGTCCGAAGCTAGATTAGCCGACTTGAGGGCAACGCGAGCCGTCACGCCTCACCAAAGCCCTTTCCGAAATCGATAGTAGCCCCAACAGCAACCGAACTAAGCACATGAGTTGGTAAAAGATTCAGAGATGAACCATAACGGCATGGAACACACCGACCGATTCCTGCGGTGCAGCTTCTTTGAGTATACAAAAGCTCTGTTATCCCATGTTTGGTGAAACTTTTGTATGGTGCTGATTATCGATGAGCTTTTTTTCAAAGTGTCACTATGAGAGGGTTTTAGGAGCTATTTTTGGGTTTCCAAGGCTCCATGAAGCCAACTCGGAGGGCGGAAAGGATCCGGCCGCCCATGTTGGTTTCCCGCCGTGACTCCGCGGTGTTTAGTGCCAGCGATGTCTGCTTCGGGCGTCTTTGGACGGTGCGTAGGTGAGTCAGGGCCTCTTTGGGGGAAAAGGAGAGCTTGGCTGCCTTAAGTTTTTTCTCCAATAGCCGGTCAAGCAAGAAGGCCAAGGCGGCGACAAAGACATGGGCCTGGCCTTCAAGAAGCTTTTGCTGTTCCAAAGGCTTTTTCGCCAGAACTAGAACCGACCGGAACGGAGGCTCCNNCTGGATGACGAAGCTCTTGCGTTTTCTACCCGCTTAGCGAGCTTCTGAGAGCTTTTTCCCGAATCTTAGCTACAGCTGCCTCTCGCATCGCTTGCTCGTAGGCCAGCCGCTAGAGCACTCTCGACTACAAAGATTCTCTGCCTCGGGAAGT
This sequence comes from Methylacidiphilum sp. Yel, assembly GCF_004421185.1. Classification (GTDB taxonomy): domain Bacteria; phylum Verrucomicrobiota; class Verrucomicrobiia; order Methylacidiphilales; family Methylacidiphilaceae; genus Methylacidiphilum. Next base: position 9,131 of record NZ_LXQB01000042.1, read on the forward strand.
CCTCCCGGAACCTCGGGCTTGCCTCGGTCTTTACTTTCCGAAAGAGACGGGCTGCCAGGAGAAGAGCTTGTGCTCGGGCCGAAGGTACTCTAGGACCTCCGGGCTCCTCCGCTGCCTAAAGTCCCACCAAAAACCCATGGCCTTGGCTCCAAAGAAAGCCCAGGTTGGCCCTACTGACCATCCCCCCGGTCCCCGAGCAAAGACCACCCGGCGCAAGCCCAAAGCGCTTCTCTCTAAATCCTCCACTACCGTCTGGACCGTTTCCAAATCCTGCAGACTCCTCCGGACCCTCTCCTTCGAAGTAGGAAGAGCTCAAATCGTAGAAGACCATCTTGGGCTTCAAGGAAAAAAGATCTTTAGGCTCAAGCAAAAAGGCCATCTTCAATCTCCCCCTTCCTTTGAATCAAGCTCATCCAGCGTCCGATACCAGGGCCAAAGGAAGCGGTGGCCCACCTGTACCCGACCGTTTTGCTTCCACACCGGCTTTAGTCCGCTCCCCCCTCGCCGATCCGGGACATAGTCAGTCTCTAACCACTGGGAAGAGGGCATGTTCGCTTCCCGGGCAAATCAACCGATGGGCTACAAGAACAAAAGCTCTCCTTGCCTAGGGAAAGAGCTTGCCCCTCTAGAGCAGCTCCCCCAAAAAGCTAAAGGAAACCCCAACTCCTCCCACAAAGTCCTGGCTAATAGTGTTGGGCCCCAAACCGCCGCCAATTCTGGCTTAGAGCTCTCCGTCGTCTTTGCGCGCGGCTCCCCCGTTAAAAGCTCCACAAGCCTGTCCACATGAAGAGCCAAAAGCTCCTTGCGCTAGAAGATTCGCTATCGACCGGATCTCTAGATTTTCCCTCGATCGTAGTAGCTCTCCACCAGTCGAACGTACTGGTCCACTTTCCCGCTTGAGCCGCCGGATTAGAACGATACGCAGAAACATAAAGAGACATTATCCTACAACGTTGATCTATTTAGTTACTTTAAAAGATTTATTCATAATAATTATTCATAATGTATAACTATGTTTCGGCAAAAATGGCT
>NZ_LXQB01000043.1 GCF_004421185.1 Methylacidiphilum sp. Yel
TTTCTTTGAGCTTCAGCTGCAACTGGAATACAAGGCAAAGTGGGAAGGTGGGCTAGTGGTGGTGGCCGGCCGCTGGTTTCCGCCCAGCAAGAGCTGTTTGATTGGCAGGACGGTGCAGGAAAAAATGCTGCTGGCTGTTTACGAGTGGCGATGTCCGGACTGTGGAACCCTTCAGGACCGGGAGGTGAATGCGGCCAAAAATCTCCTGGCGTATGGATAGGCCGCCCTAAGCGGTCCTACGGCGAGGGCCAACCGGATGTGAAGCCTGTGGAGAGGAAGGCTCTGGCTCGGGCCGCAAGGCCCGAGTGAAACCAGCCTCCCTGAAGCAGGAAGTCAGCTTCGAACTTGTGGTAGTAGAAATGAGTGAGTCCGACGGAACGACAAAAGAAACAGAATCTAATTAAAAATCTTTGATAGTTTTGAATGAAAAAACGGTTCTGAGCGCATTAAGCAATGAGAAGACATCGATGATTTCTTGAAAAATTGCTCCTTCTACTGGGGTCAATCCTCCTGTGGCCGCAATGCCCATGCCCATGCAGCTTAGCATCATTCCATCAATAGCACTCTGCAGGGCAATCATCCTCATTCTTCTCCTGATATGAATAAACTCATCAACCATCATCAACGTATTTTCCATGATAACAACCTTAGCCGCCTCTGTAGTCGGCTCACTATTTAATCCCACAGCAATCCCAACGGTTGCTGCCATCATGGCTGGAGCATCATTTATGCCATCGCCTACAAACAAGGTTTTTGCTTGATTAGTCTCTTTTCTAACAATTTCAAGTTTTTGCTCAGGGCTACATTGAGCATATAGGGTGGATACAGCAAGATAACGGACTTCAGATTCTCGGTCACCAGAAACAATAAGAATTTTTTAAATCCATGTTTATCCGGTAGATGAGCAATAAATGGTTTACTTTCTTCTCTTGGAGCATTTCGAAAGCGAAAAGTAGCTGCATAAACCTCATCGATCAACACTACGCATTCCAACCCTTCGCTTTCTCTAGGCATCTGTTCTAGCCTCTTGATATTAGAGGGCAATTTGGACCTAGTTGTAATCCTAACACTCATTTTTCCAAACTGCCCGCAAAGACCTTTTCCTGTAGGTTCATGCACTTCAGAGAGCTCCCTGAACTCGATTTTCTTTTCTGTAGCCTTTTGCAAAACAGCTGCTGCAAGTGGGTGCTTTGAGTGTCGTTCTAGACTTGCAGCTAACTCAAAGACAAACCGAGGTTCAAAAAAGCTAGAATAAGATTCTTCCACAAGCTTAGGCATTCCATAAGTCAATGTACCAGTTTTATCGAAAATGGCTCTCTGGCATTTGCTAATGAGTTCGAGAGCTTGACTGTCTTTCACTACAATCGATCGACGTGCACAAAGTGAAATGGACCCAAGGATCACTACAGGAATCGCCAAAAGAAGGGGACATGGAGTAGCAATGACTATGACTGACAGGAATCGAAGTGGACAACTAAAAACCATACCCGCTGCAGTAGCTATAAAAATGGCCAAAGGAGTGTAAAAAGCCCCTATCTATTCAGCAAGCCTTCTTATTGGCTTAGCTTCTTCGGTTTTTCTAATGACCTCCATTATTTTTGCATAGCGAGAGTCTTCCGGTTTTCTGAGAACTCGGATGCGAATAGCCGCTTTCCCATTAATAGCTCCAGAAAGAACCGTGGAACCAATTGTCTTTGAAATCATGAAAGGTTCTCCAGTCAAATAACTTTCGTCCATGACCGTTTTGCCTTCGTTAACAACACCATCAGCTGGGCATATCTCGTGCGGATAAATGATAAGCTCTATTCTCTCGATCACCTCTTTCAAATCGATATCTTTGAGAGAAGCATTTTGTTTTTGATGAGCTACCGTGGGCATTCTTTAGGCAAGCGCTCTTAACACTGCAGAAGCATGATAGATAGCCAATCTTTCTAATAGCTGTCCACCGCTCAGCATCAAAATCACTATTGCTCCTGCCAAATATTCTCCAAAAAGGAAAGAAAGCTAATGATTGAAATTCCAGCCAGAAGGTCAGAACCAAACTCAAGGCGAAACAATTTCCATCCCAACTCAATGAAAAGAGGGATACCACCGATACTGTAGCTAAAAAAAAGAGGCAAAGTTGCAAAAACGGGTCTAGCTTCAATAAACAACGTAGCACCACATACACAATAATAGAAAAAAAGAGCTAAGAGCGATGAGCTTGATACCTTTCTCTATAAATGAATGTCCTTTTTTGACCCACCGTTTTTCTGTGTGTTTCTGGACTCCTAGGCAGCTTCTTTCTAAGGATTGCATCCATTGTCCCTAAATCAAAACAAAGACGTATTCTCTGATGACATTGTCCTACCAATTATCTTTCTATTGCCTCTTAAACTCTAGGGCTATGGTTTATTCACAAAACTGGTATAGAGAAACGGTAGGCAACCACCCAGGAAGTTCATTATGGTTTTATTCGGCTTGCAAGATCTCGAACATAAGCTAAGATTGCGCCGATTATTGTATGGCTTTCTGGGAAGTGGTTCTCTCATAGAGAGAACCATTCATCTGTATTCAACCAATGAATAAGACAAATGATAAAAATGCTTTTAGTTTCATGCTGAAAAAAAGATGGAAGCATTGTTGGAAGCAGAGGGATAAAATGACAACACAAAGCAAACTACTGAAAAGCAAGGACTAAAAATTATGCTTTTCTAAACTTTTCTCTAATATAGATCTTATTTAAAAAACATTGAATTTAGAAAAAGCTTGAAAAGTCTAACAAAGAAAATCCTTATCCTTTCTAGCTTTTTTTTATATTCGCTTACCCTTTTTCCTCATCCTCGCACTTTGTCACAGAACACCTATCATTCAAAAACCATTCTCCCCTTTGCTGAACTACATAAAAAGGTTTCAATACTGGGTACCAAACCGAACAACGTCTGGACATATGGGGAATTCACAGCTTGGGCAGCAGTGAAGGATGGGGTATTTGCGGCTGGTTTTCCTAAGCTACTCAGTTATAGTTTCTTGCAAAAAATGAGTTCTTTTACAGTATCTCCAACCGAAGTCATTGTACAGATGGCTATTTGCGAAACAACTTTTGCTATTCCTGGACTTAAAGAAGGAATACGATTTGAAATTACTGAATCAAATCCAGCGGAGGTTCTTGAAATGATTCAAGCCGGCTCCTTTTATGCTAGGCTAAGGCTTTCTTCTGTTCCAAAACTTCTATCGATTCCCAAAGCCGAAAAATTCAAAAAAAAGGAAAAGCAACCTAAGTCAAAGAATGGAGGCGGCTCCACTGACGAAATGCTTGTAGAAAGAGAAGCAGAAACAGAGCAAGAAAATAACAACAATAGAACAGAAAAAGGACCGTTAATTGTTCATTTTTCGGATATAGGCAAAGCTTTTAAAAAAAGAGGCATACACCCAAACAATACTTGGACTTATGGAAGGTTTTCCGTGGATTCTCCTTACAAAGAAGGGCTTTTTATTGCGCATGAAGCTGGTCTTGCTACGCGTCGAATTATCGAAGGAGTGATCACTGCCGGCATCATCTTTCCTTTTGGAGAAAGGTACGATAATGCGATATTTTCTTCGAGTCTGCCACACCTAAAAATCGACAAAAAAGATATCATTGAAATCACTAAAGATCGTCCAGCAGAGGTAAAAGAAATTGTTCGTGCTGGAGGACTAATCGTTCGGATCGAACTAGCGCATCCTCCGAAGGTCGAAAAAGAAAGTTCTTCAGATGGGGCCAAGGACTTTTTTGCTCCACTGATTCGAATTTTCTCTCCCTAGCGTCTTCTCTCTTGCAATGATTAAATGGATAGCTCTTGTTGTAACTTTTTTATTCTCAAGATACTCCCGTCCAAATCTTCTCTACCAGCCTTTACTATGGCAGGCACTTCGTCGATCTCAATCGCTTGAAGTAAGCTTTTGCCTGCTGAATTAAAATGCTCAATCCACCGGATATTTTTGAACTGACTATTCGATTGGACAGACCCCATAGCCTTTGATGCAGATAAGCGTCTTGCTCAAGCCCAAAGTCATCTTCTCCCTGACGATAATACTAGGGTTTTCCTCGATTTTGCTCTTAAGAGGGCTCATTCGAAATACCTGATGAAATAAAGAATTAGAGCTAAAAATAGAATTGGTGAAAAGATAAATAATATTAATTATTTTTATACATTACTAAAATTTAATTTTTAGATCATATTTTATTTGCTTATACTTCTTTATAATATATAAATTTTATTAATTAAACCAAAGGAGAAAAATATGGCAAAAGTACTTTGTGTTCTTTATCCCGATCCAGTGGATGGCTATCCAAAATCTTACCTACGGGATTCGATCCCTAAAATTGAAAAGTATCCCGACGGTCAAACAGTCCCTAGTCCCAAGCGGATTGATTTTGTTCCAGGGGAACTCTTAGGATCTGTCTCGGGAGGGCTCGGTCTAAGGAAGTATCTGGAAGAACTTGGACACGAATTTATCGTTACTTCAGACAAGGATGGCCCAAATTCTGTTTTCGAAAAAGAGCTACCTACTGCTGACGTAGTCATTTCTCAGCCATTTTGGCCTGCTTATTTAACACCTGAACGTATCAAGAAGGCTAAAAATTTGAAACTAGTTATAACGGCTGGCATCGGCTCGGATCATGTGGATATCCAGGCAGCCATTGAAGCGGGAATAACTGTGGCTGAAATCACCTATTCCAATAGCATTAGTGTTGCTGAACATGTTGTCATGATGATACTTTCCCTCGTCAGAAACTACCTTCCCTCCCATGAATGGGCAGTGAAAGGCGGTTGGAATATAGCGGATTGTGCCAAAAGAGCCTATGATCTTGAAGGCATGCATGTGGGAACGGTAGGGGCTGGGAGGATTGGTCTTGCTGTGCTAAGAAGATTAAAACCCTTTGATGTGCATCTTCACTATACAGACCAACACAGGCTTCCTTCAGAAATCGAAAAAGAGTTAGAAGTTACGTATCATCCTGATGTTTATTCAATGGTGCCCTACTGCGATGTAATCACTATCAACTGTCCGTTGCACCCTTCGACTGAGCATCTTTTCAATGATCAACTTTTTGAAAAATGCAAGCGGGGAACTTTCCTTGTGAACACCGCCAGAGGCAAAATCTGCGATCGAGACGCGGTAGTAAGAGCTGTGCAAAGTGGAAAGATCGCAGCTTATGCCGGAGACGTATGGTTCCCCCAACCTCCTCCTGCTGATCATCCTTGGAGAACTTTACCTTACAATGGGATGACACCTCACTATTCAGGGACAACCCTTTCAGCCCAAGCACGATATGCTGCTGGTACAAGGGAAATCCTAGAATGCTTCTTCGAAGGTCGCCCGATCCGAGAAGAGTATCTGATTGTAAAAGGAGGAAAACTTGCAGGAGTCGGAGCGCATTCTTATACAGTAGGAAGTACTACAAAAGGAGTGGAAGAGCTACTAAGAAGTAAATAAATTACTTTTTCATTCTATCAAAAGCACGGCATATCCTCAAAAAAAGGGGAGGCCGTGTTTTTTTTCCCGTTTTTACTTCAATCTTCGATTGGAAAAATATTTTTAATGATCCAACCAACAATAGCTCCTGCAACAAATCCGCCCACATGGGCCCACCAGGCTACTCCTCCTGCAGCCATACTTTCTGGACTCATAGCCATAAGAGAGCCACTGAAAAGCTGCATGAAAAACCAGAATCCCAAATAGAAAACCGCTGGAATCTCAGCAAAAGTATACCATCCAAAAAAGGGCACTAGGGTGATGATCCGGCTATAAGGATAAAAAACAAAATAAGCGCCTAAAACGGCTGCAATGGCTCCAGAAGCTCCAATAATAGGTAAAGTGGAATGCGGATCGGAGACTATCTGAACAACTTCAGAAATAAGCCCACCGAAGAGATAAAAAAAAAGATAACCTATGTGGCCAAATCGATCTTCGACATTGTCTCCAAAAATCCAAAGATAAACCATATTCCCAAGAATATGAAAAAAACCCCCATGCAGAAACATTGAGCTTATAAAAGGAATGTAGCGGTGAGGATCCAACGTATCTCCGCCAAATTCAGTCCAATAGACAAAACGAACAGGCACATTGCCATAATCTAGAAGAAAATTTTGGAGTTGTTTTCCAAGAGTCAACTCGTAAATAAAGAGAAGCACATTAGTCAAAATTAACAAATTATTTACATATGGTCTTCTTCTACTGGGTATGGTATCAGCAATGGGAATCATACAACACTAATTGCTTTTCTAATAATATCTTTTGAAAAGCCAAAATCCTACAAAACAAACAATAGCCTTATTTTCTTAAAAACACCTATTTCCAAAACCAGCATTTTTCCTAATTCTCTACAAAAATGAAAATGCTTGCCTCAGTCTGTTCCAACATACTATTTTTAGAATAAGCAACCCGTTTTCCTTTTTTTATTTTCCACCTTTTTTCTAAGATGAACAGGATAGATAACTCTCTGGTTAAAACCGCTCTGGCTTATGGAAAAACTGTAGATGAAGTCCTTGATGCCCTTCAAAAACAAGGGATCCTCAAGCCTGAATTCACAATTTGTTTTGCCTCAAGCACTTTTAATCAACAACAGGTAGTCAGTCAAATTAAAAAATCATTAAGCGGTCATCTGTGGGGATTGTCGAGCGCTGGGGAATTTAACGGCATAGAAGAAGCCATGACTTGTGGGGGTATTTTCATGCTCTCTGTTGAGCCATTAGCAAACCTCTTAAAATCCAATGTTTCCTATGGAACCATTGGTGTCGACGCTGAAAGCAGCGCCAAAGCCATCGTGCAAAAAGCCTTTGAAGGCCTTCAGTTTGATCCTGAACTGCTCTATTTAGGATTTTCAGGGAAAAGACCGGCGGATCTGCTTAAAGCTACTCCTTTTTCTCTGCTTGTTGCTCATTCTCAGATTGGGACCGAAGAGAAATGCCTGAAAGGCATTTGCGAATATGTTGGACGCGGGGTCAGAATTTCAGGCGGGAGCGGAGCTGACTCCCTCTATTTAGAAAGAGTCACGGAGACCTACTGTTATGCTGACGATAAGGCAGAAAAAAACGCTCTTTCGGTTCTTTCCCTAGCCACCACTCTGAAGAATGGGGTAGGCATAGCAAATGCTTTCCGTCCCATACCAGGCAAAGGAGCGTTTGTGACAGAAAGCTTTGGAAGAGTCGTCTATTCTTTAAATCATCGCATGGCTGCTGATGTCTACATGGAGTTAACGGCTTCTTCCTCATGGCAAGAAGCCTTTCATGCTTTTAATAGTCATCCTTTAGGAATAGTAGAGCCAGTGAGTCACTACTGGCATATCCATAGCCCGGCTGCTATCCAAAAGGATGGTTCGATGTCTTTCTTTTCTGAAATTCCTCAAGGCTCAGGTGTATCCTTACTCGAAGCTGACTCTCAAAGTCGGATTGAATCTACCCGCCTGGCCGTACAAAGAGCCATAGCCGATGCGGGTTATCCTCAAAAAATCGCCGCCGTCGTTCTCTTTAACTGTATCCTTTGCCACCAACAGTCTGAAAGACTTAAAACCGGAAGAGCCGAAATCCAAGCTGTCAAATCTTTAGTCGGCAAAAATGTTCCCCTGATCGGAGCTTCAACTTATGGGGAAACAGGCTACACTATCGCAGGCACTGTAGGCCATCACAATCAAACTACGACTGTCTGGCTTCTAGGCGATGAGCCGATTACACGTTAATGCCTTTAGCTGAATTCAAAAAGAACTAGGGATGGGATTTCTTGCTGGAACCTCAACAAGAAGTTTTCGTTCTCAATCCTCAATTGAAAATCACGACTTCTTTTCCATCAAACCGTTCATTTTTCTTTTTTTCTTCCCGTTTTCAAGGTAGGTTTAAAATCATTCTTCCCACATGAACCGAAATATTAGCAAATGGGTCCTTGCTCTTTTGTACTGTGATTTGATCCTCGCCTTTTCTTCGTTGCCAGGGGCTACGCTTTCTGTAATCACTAAAAATGTATTGGATAAAATCCTCCACTTTTTTGCTTATTCGATTCTCGGATGGCTTTTTTGCCAAGCTTCAATGAAACTTCTCTATGGGATAGCCCTCGCAGCACTCTTTGGGATAATCGACGAAAACTATCAAAGACTTATCCCTGGCCGACAGTGTGATTTTTACGACTGGCTAGCAGACTGTCTTGGAGCAACGGCTGGCACGATCATAACTATGGGCATGCTTAGACTTTTCAAAGCAACGAAAGAGAAATAAATAACTCTCCTAGCTAATGGGAGCTTTCAGAATTAATTTCCAAGAGATGGCCATCGGGATCCAATAGAAAAATTTGAGGAAACCCAGCAACACTATTCAGATTGATCTTTAATCGGAAGGCTGGATCAGTTTGCTCTTCACTGTAGCCCATTCCTTTTAGCCAAGTCAAAGCCTCCATTATGTTTTTAACCCGAAAAGCTACATGTCTAGCCTTGGTGTCTATCCAAGGGCTTTCTGTATTAGGAAGGGGAGAAGACAAAACGGTTAGATGCAGCTGCTGGTTTCCAACCTCAAACCAAGCACCAGGGAAAGAAAAAGGAGGCCTAGCAATCTGTTTTAAACCGAGGACTTCGGTGTAAAACCGAATCGAGCGTTCTAGATCTTTTACGGGAAGAGTAACATGGTGTATGGCTTCCATTGCAACCATAAAAAAGAATCCTATTGTTTTTTAGTATCTCTCTGGTAAACTCTTTTCAATTCCAATTTAAAAAAAACGTATATGAAATGCTGGTTTTGCGAAGAAGAAGCCCGGGGAACCTGTGCGGCTTGCGGTCGAGCCTTATGCCATCATCATGCTCATATCCATGATGAAATGACGTTGGCTAAGTCTGATACAAGTACTGGGTATAGCAGTTACTATAATGTCTATGGTGCCTTAAAATGTTCTGAATGCAAATTGGAATGGCGTTCGTACAAACCACATGGCTAACGATAATTCCGCGATGAGTAGAAAACTGACTTAGGATTGAGTCAACTGCCTGATTCTTTCTGACAGGTTCCATCGACCAGGTAACTCTTCTATCCACCACCTTTTGGTGGTTTTAACTACATCTAGTTTTCTTCTAAATCCAAATTCAAAGCCCGCTGGAATGAGTATGCCATCACTCTGCTCATAGGCTCGATGTAATTTTAACAGAGCTTCCTCAAAAGAAGTGCATCGTATGGTGTCATGGCTTTCAGGAAAACCTATGAGTTTGATCGATTCTCGTCTATAGAGTTCCCGCTGTTGCGGCCACCATTCCGCTTTTCCGTCCCACCAAAAAATGGAACTTGCCATATAATCAAAGCCGCTTTTGGCAATGCTGACCACCTGTTCTGGAGGGCAACCCAAAGCTTCCCCAAAAAACTGAACTTTCGGAAGGATCGATCGGCCATAAGCAATCAATTCTTTCCAAATGGCTGGTGAAATCCCATAGGCATAATCAGCTCTAAATCCATCGACTCCCAAATCCAACCAATATTTAATGACCGATTTCTGATAATCAACGACGTCTTTATTTGAATAGTCAAGTTGAGCAAGATCTTTCCAACTGATCCACTGACCACTGTCAACACAACCAGGATTTTTTGGCTGTCCCCCTTCCCAAACAATCCAATCAGGATGCTCTTTGATTAAGGGAGAATCTATGGCGATGTGGTTAGCCACCAGATCAATCCATACTTTAAGTCTTCGCTGATGACAAAGATTTAGAAACCGCTGGAATGCTTCTTCGGTTCCATATTCGGAAGCAATCGCTTTTGGGTTTAATATAGAATAGATACTTCCAGAAGCACCACAAGGGCTAATTGGATTGAGAAAAAGGGTGTCAAAACCCATCCAAGTAATCCGCTCCAGATGACTTTCCCAATCCTTTATTGTACCCAAAAGCCTTGGGAAAATGTTATAGATCCAAATTTTTTTTTGCTCTCTTCCCATTATTCTTTAAGTTTTTTTAATTTAAAAATAATTAGTGAATAATCAATAAATACTTATGAAAGCAGCATTGCCCCCCCTCCCTATTTTTCCAATAAGCAGGCTTTGCCAGTAGGTTATTTTTTTAAGGCATTGCTTTATAGGCTTGATCAATCAGATCATAAAGCTTTGGAAGCCATGATTCTCCCCAGAAGAGATAACAACTCGTTTCTGATTGCAGTAGTAATTTGCGCATTTCGTGAAGTTTCCTTGTATATTCCGGCTCACTATGCGTTTGCTGTTCTTTAGCTTTTTCCCAGTATTTGGCACTGAGTCTGTATATGGCTTCTAGAGCTTTCTTTTGGGATTGAGAGCCTGTCCATTGTGAAAAATCGTATCCTGAAGTTGATCCAACATTCCATGCCCCAGTCTGTACATGCACCTTCTCTGTCGGAGGATGTTGCTCAATGTAATCAGACAAAAATACCAATTCAATATCTCCTTTAGCCTCAATTCTTTCCATATAAGCTGAAAAGAAATAGCCCCAGAAATTCGCCGAATCACTTAAGTTTCTAAACCATCCCCCATTTTCACCGTCCGTCCATGTTGTGATCAAGGCAGGAGAAGCAAATGACTTCGTCTTGTTTTCCGCTTCACCCAAGAACCATACCGGATCCATTCCGCTTTGTTGGGCATTGCTTAAATCTCTTTCTCTAGGAACAATGGCAATACTTTTACCTTTCCATTCAGCAAGATACACCTGATATGGGGCTGTAGGTTGACCGTCTTGTCTGCGAATATGAGCACTGTCCACAATGACATAGCTATAACCCACCTCCACCAAATAAGGGATCATTTCCATGGTAAAACCCATTTCGGGAGGGAAAAAACCTTTGGGCCTTCTGCCGAAAACCTTTTCAATACATTGGCGATGCAGCCATAGTTGTTCTTCCCAATCTTCTATAGGGATGATGGGAAAGAGGGGATGATAATATCCCATTCCCACAAGCTCGATATTAGAAAGTTGCTTGTAGGTCTCAAGCATCCTTCCAAGATCGAGAATATCTTGACTTTTTTGCTGGATTGCAGGATCTAAAAACTGCTCCAGTAAGGTCCCTGAAAAGCCAAAATGGACTTTAGCCTTATCTCCATAGCGTTTTAAAAAATGGATAGGCCGTTCGTATGCTAAAAGAATCTGCTGAGCTTCCCACCGATTAGTATCCAACAATAGATTCAAATTCCCTAGAGGTTGATGCATATGAAGGCCAAGGGCATGACATATTTTTGGCATAACCACAACTCCTTTGGATTACATCTTTTAAGAAGCCCCTCACAAATGCCCTAGAATAAGGAATAATAACAACGTTCTGTCAGCGCTGCAACTGAATCCCAACTAAAAGATTCTTCTGCAGCCTTTCGGCCGTTTTGGCCCATCCACCGACTATGCTCAAAATTTTTCATGATTTCGCAACAACCCCATGCTATCGATTCTGGGGTTGGATATACCTTGTAGCCATTTATCCCATGCCATACAAATTCTGAACCATTATGCGTTGCGATGACAGGCTTTCCCGCTGCCCACCCTTCAAGAACGGCTATGCCAAAGGGCTCGTTCCGCGAGGGAAGAACCACCGCATCAACCGCACGAAAAAGATCATGCAGATCAGCCCCAAACCTATGTCCTATGAATCGTACAGCATGCCTTATGCCAAGCTGCCAAGATCGAGATTCCAGCTGAGATCTCAAGTATCCATCACCCGCAAAAATGAACTTGGCGTTGCCATTGAATTTAAGAACCCAAGGAATCGCTTCTAAAAGAAGATCTGGACCTTTCTGATGGGTCAATCGGCCACAAAAAAGAAATGTCGGATCCATCGGTCCAATACCATATCTTCCCTTGACTGCTGCTGGATCAATAAAGCCGCTAAAAGGAGTCACACTAATCCCATTGGGAATAACCCAGATTTTGCCTTCCCACTGATGATAAATGGAAACAATTTCCCATTTCAACTGATTGGAAACCGCTATAATTCTATCCGCATAATGAGCACCTTCACCTTCTAGATGACGGATCCTCGCAGAATTGCCTCCATGATGACAGTTCCCACAGCGGCCATATTCAGTAGAATGAAGGGTAAAAACAAAGCGTCTGCCACGACCCCATTTTGCCCATTTCCCCGCCATTGAGGTCAACCAGTCATGCGCATGGACAATGTCAAAGCCCCCAGCATAATCTTCTTCCTTCCAAAGATGCCCAATAAATGATCCGCATAAATTATGCATTTCGGTTATAAAATCTGGATGAAAAGCAAAATCACACCGATGATAATGCACCCCATCAATACAATCATAGTGACTCATCCAATTCTGTCTTCTAGTAAAAACATGTACCTGATGGCCCCGACGGGACAACCCGGCGGCTAGCTCTGTAACATGTACAGCTAATCCTCCAACAGCAATTGAATGAAGAGTTTCCCAAGACAGCATGGCTATTTTCATAATTTGTTTTAAAGACTTAACAGGTTCTCATGGTGATGATTAATACAATAAATCCAGATTATAAGCCAAAACCACCTCAGAGCAAACTAAGGGTTTGCCTAAGTTAAAAGAAATGTTTTTCTGTATATTGATTTAGCCTTTTTACGCTTATTGTTCTTTCTTTAGCCATCAGTCTTTGGATTAAAGCTTCTCCACAGTTGGCTTTCTTTTTTTCTTTCCTATTTTTAAAGAGTTGTTACTCTTTTTTCTCAATCCTGCCTAAAAGATCCACTCGATGAGTTTCAATATTCAACCTTTCCATATTCCCAAGCGCTTATTGATGGGGCCAGGCCCTAGTCCTGTTCACCCGTCGGTTCTCGAAAAAATGAGTTGTGCACCCATAGGCCATCTAGACCCCTTTTTTCTTTCTCTTATGGAAGAAATAAAGACAATGCTAAGAGCTGTCTTTCAAACATCCAATGAATTTACTTTTCCGATCAGCGGCACGGGAAGTGCAGGCATGGAGTTTTGTCTTGTCAACTTAATAGAGCCGCAAGATAGGGTGCTTGTAGGAATTAATGGGCTTTTTGGCAGGCGTATTGCTGACCTAGCAATAAAACTGGGAGCAGAAGTCAAAACCCTAGAAGTGCCATGGGGACAATCGATCGAAGTCGAGCAGCTAAAAGAGGCAATAACAAAGGAAAGGCCCAAAGTGGTGGCTTTGGTGCATGCTGAAACCTCGACTGGAATTTGTAATCCCATGGAAGAACTGGCTCCAATTGTCGCTGAAAGTGGTGCTCTGTTCATTCTTGATACGGTCACTTCTCTTGGAGGATCCCCTGTTTTTATCGATCAATGGAAAGTGGATGCGACCTTTAGCGCCACCCAAAAATGCATCGGCTCTCCACCTGGATTATCGCCCGTTTCCTTTAGCCCTAGAGCCCTTGAGGTGATAGCGAAAAGAAAAACGAAAATTCCCAGTTGGTATTTTGATTGTTCCCTTCTCTATGGTTACTGGGGCCATGAACGGCTCTACCATCATACTGCACCGATTAATAATAACTATGGACTGCATCAATCCCTAAGACTGATTCTGGAAGAAGGACTGCAAAATAGATGGCAACGCCATTACCAAGCTCATTTGATGCTAAAAGAAGGACTAGCCCAACTCGGCTTGAAGTTTTTTACTCCCGAAGACCGTCGCCTCTGGCAGCTCAATGCGATCACAGTTCCAGATGAAAAAACTGAAGCTTTTCTACGCAAAAAACTGCTTGATGCTTATGAAATCGAAATCGGACCTGGGTTAGGACCTCTTAAAGGAAAAATATGGAGGATTGGTCTTATGGCAGAAGGAGCAAGGAAAGAAAATATTGAGAGATTGCTTGAAGCTTTGAAAAAAATTTTATCAAGATGAACGATTAAAAACGGAGCGAAGAAATTCTTTAATGCATTCGGGAGGCCTTCCAAGAATCGCTTTATCTTCAATTTCAAGAATCGGTCTTTGAATGAGTTCGGGATGGGCAGCCATTATTTCAATCAATGCTTCATCACTGAACGGATGCTTATCAAGCTTAAGTTCAGTAAAGGTCTCTTCCTTGGTTCTTAGTATTTCAATAGGCTTTTTCCCCATTTTTTTTAAAAGCTCTGCCCATTTTTCTTTGCTTAGAGGATGGCTAAAATAGTTGATTTTTTCATAATCGACTTTCATTTCATCTAGAATCCCAACCGCCTTACGGCAAGTAGAACAAGTAGGATTGATATAAATAAGAACTTTGTGAGCCATTCGCTTTGTCAATCTATCGCTGAGCTTTGAAAAAAGTCAATAGATTTAGAGAAAGAAAAAACTAACTCAGAAGAAAGACTCCGATTGATTATCAGTTGAGGATAAATGAACTATCTTAAGCAAAAAAACTAAGGATTAAAAGAAAGCTCAAAGCCAAGATCAAGCCAATCCCTGACTATAGGCGTTAGCTCTTTAGAGAACATTCTCTCTATAGCGACAAAACCAACCCAATACCGTAAACTCTTGAGTCCATTGCAATAGCTGTAGCTCAGAGAAATTTTCTTCTCTCTTATCATTGCCTGTTAGAAACGCTTCACAAGCTTCATAAAGAGTGTGCCCCTTTTCTAAGAGACTCAAAAAACGAAAGACTGGGGACTCAACTAGTTTAATATAAGGAACATTCCTAAACCGATGCACTACAACCCAATGCTTTTGTCTTTTAAGAGCGAAAAACCGCTTGGGTTTTTTAAGCGGTTGCTTACGTCTATCAACTATCCCCATTTCTGAAGTACCCATACCGGATTTTTCTAAACCGGAAAGAAGAAAATCTTCGATTGCGTATTGAAGCTCAAGCAGGCTGATATGCGGTTGAAGGCCTATTCTCAGAGCTTCAGGTTTTGCTTCTATAATATCCTTAGAAGATATAGTAGGATAGTCTGGGGCATCAAAAGCTCTAAACAGAGCCCTTTCCAATCGAACCATGTCTATAGCCGCTTCCTGAGTAGTGGCACCTAAAAAATCTGGATTTTCTCTTAAAAAGGCCTCTAGTTCTGATCCAATATCCCCAAGTCTGGCAGAGCGAGGCGGATATTTCTCTAAATAGGCTTCTACCAGTTTTCTAAATCGCCTTTTTCCAATCAGATAGCTCAACCCGCTAAAATCCTGATAGAAAGCCTCTAGCATTTTAAACCAATATTGTTGGTTGTAAACTTCAAGGCGTTCTAAGCTGGTCATCGTCTGACTAGGTTCAAAAATCCCCTGTGCCAACACCTCAATTGGCTGCCCATCTTCGGCCATTTTTCTTATCCGATCCTTTGAATTAAGCGGACGCCGGATCAAGGATAGCACCAATCGCTGAAGCTTTCTCAAGCTTTCAGGATTTTCCGCCTCTAGGCTCTGTAGATTGATAGGCATCGATAAACGCTTTGGCTTTTAAGGCTTCCTGATAGACCTCCTCAAAAGAAGGAATGGCATCGTCCCATTCGAGGAGGGTTGGCCGTGGACCACCCCGTCGAATAACCTCGCCGTAGAGTCTCCACACCGCTAAGGATACAGGCTGATCATGAGTATCAAGAATATATTTTGGAAGTCGACTATGTCCAGCAATGTGAAACTGTATAACTCTTTTCAAAGGAATATAATCCAAATAAGCTAGCGGATCAAATCCGTGGTTTTGCGAGTTGACATACAGGTTATTCACATCAAGGAGGATGCCACAGTCAGCCGTTTCAACCACTTCGGTTAAAAACTCCCACTCCGTCATTTTAGAAGAGCGATACTGAGCATAACTACTGATGTTTTCCACCCCAATCGGAACTTCTAGAAAATCCTGTGCTTCTTTTATTTTTTGAGCCGTCAGTTTTGCTGCCGCTAGGGTATAAGGCATGGGTAAAAGATCATGAACATAGGTTCCATCCACACTACCCCAAGCTAAATGGTCCGATACCCAGGGAGTTTTTGTTTTTTGAATAAGTTTTTTCAGTCGTTTTAAATGCTCGCGATCTAGGGGATCAACCGAACCAAAATATAGCCCTACCCCATGCGGCACTACTTTATAGCTTTCCAATATCTTATCCAATAGAATCTCTGGCTTGCCTCCATTGCCCATAAAGTTTTCAGAAATAATCTCAAACCAGCTCACTCCTGGCTTCTTCTCCAATATATGCTGGTAATGAGGGATCCTTAAGCCAATCCCTATTCCGTAGGCCTCGAAAAACTTTGAAAACTTCAAAGAAATGCTTTCCTTATGCAAAAAGGTGCGCAGAGATAGACACTAAACAAAGTCAAAAACTTAACACCAACAAGAGGTTTTTGATTCTGAGCTTTGAGGTTCTTCGCCCTTCTTGCTTTTTTTCTTTCCTTTGCAGCTTTGCTTTCCTTTACAACTCATTTCAGCAAAGGCTCTAGGATCTGCTGATTTTCCAGCTAATTTATCCAAGTTTTTCACCTTCCCATTCAGAGCTGTTCCTGCAAGCATTCCAACCATAACCGTGCCAACAACGGCAGAACGAAGTTGTTTTTTCATCCATTTTCGCGGGAGACCCTGGCATTCATGCCGGGGAGGGATAGCGCGGCGGCGTAAGCCGCCCCAGTTCCCGCACCTCCTTTCTCCAATGCTATCTTTGTTCAGGCAAGCACGTCCACGATCCATCAACCGTCCGTGCCCGCTTTTCTAAGCCTTAGGTGCCTTGTAACGCGGGCATCTCTGCCCGTCTCCCCTCGGGGAATGTCTGCAACCGGCTCACCCCTAGCGGTGTCGGTGAGAACCTTCGGGCCTTTGTCTTTGCCCAGCATGATCCCCACCTTCCAGTGTCCGGGACTGAGGAAGCGTCCCGGAGTGGGTCTTAACGACCTGTTGCAAACGTAGCGGACTGACTACCGCTTTCCCTGTTCAACCTAGCTTGCTTTCACAAGCTCCGCCCTTCAGGGCGGAGTAGTTGATATTCTCTATATTCCTTTTAGAAGATTCGCTCTTTTTCTTTTATCTTTTGATTACAACTTCTACAAGAAAAAAACTAATTATATTTTTAGAAAAATCTTGTACTTCTAAACCGTTCCCTCAGACTTACTCGTTCCTGCTCAGAGAGGAACAAAGCTAACTTCCTGCTTCACAGAGGACAGTTTTACCATCGTCATGCGACGGCGGCCAGAGCTTTTTTTCTCCACCGGCTTCACATTTGGCGGAACTCGCCATAGGGCCGTTTAGGACGGCCAAACCATGCGTCAGGATATTCCTTGCCGCATTCACCTCCCGGTCGTGGATGCTTCCACACTCCGGACACACCCACTGGCGAATGGCCAGCGGCAGTGTTTCCTGGACCGTCCCACATGCCGAACAACTCTTGCTGGATGGAAACCAGCGACCAGCGACAAGCACCAAACCACCACCCCTTTCTGCCTTATATTCCAGTTGTCGCCGAAACTCGAAGAAACCCATGTCAGCAATGGATTGGGCCAGTCGATGGTTTTTCAACATCCCGCGCACGTTCAGCTCCTCGATGGCGATGGGGTAAAACCGTCGCGTAAGATCGGACATGAGCTTGTGCAAGGCATCCTGCCGGACGTTGGCAATACAGGCATGGAGCTTGGACAGTCGGACTCTGGCCTTTTGGGCATTTCCCGATATGGGCAACCGCAAGCCTTTGGGAATCGTTGTGTGGTCCGCAAGGCCCAACGTCTTCCTGGCCGCCTGATGTTTGCGCAAGAGACTGCAAGACAGTCGCCCCAATCGCTTGAGCAAGGCCCTGTGCGGCTTGGGACCGATTACCTTTTCTCCTTGTGGAGAATGTTGCCATGGCCGATACCCCCAAATCCACCCCGGTCGCGCCTTGGTTTTCAGCGGGATGCAGGGGGATAGCGTCGGCAGCG
>NZ_LXQB01000044.1:0-14400 GCF_004421185.1 Methylacidiphilum sp. Yel
TATAGCTTGCAGATAGAGTTTGCCATGCCGATTATTCTGTCCAGGGTGTGCAGTTTCCATCCTTCCCCATGGGACTTGTATCTCCAGCCCGGATAGCGGGGCAGGCTTTTGAAGCGAGGGGCAGTCCTGGTGTTTCGCCATTTTTCAGGCGGCAAAAGAAGCGCTGAAAAGCTAGGTCCAGATGCTTGAGGGTTACCTGCTCCGATTGGGCATTCAATCTGGCCAACGCGGGCTCCGCTTTGCACCATTGCATGATTGCCTTGCATTGGTCAGCAAACGACAATCTCTTATTGGTTTCCTTCTACACACGCGGATGCGTTCTTCGAGGGCCCTGTTATACAAGCGCTGATGCAAAACAAGCATCTCCTGCAACCGGGTTTCTTGCTTGGCGCCTGGGATACAGCCGATAAGTGACTTTGCGGTTCAGCATGGGTTATATCCTACTCGGTTCCCATAACCATGCAAACTCTACGTAATCTATATCATTGCGTTTATAACTTGACCAGCCGCTTGGTTCTGGTTACGAAATATCACCGCAGGTGTATGACCGGCCCCATGCTAGACCGACTGGCTGTTATCTGCCGGGGTACGGCGGCAAAATGGGAGTGCGAGGTGCTGGAATTCAACGGTGAGGCGGATCATGTGAATCTGCACGCTGACTCCCAAGGTATTACCGTCAGCCTCCGTGAATACTCTCAAGACGCTCACCAGTCGCTTGCTGCGCAAGAAGTTTGCAGATCACCTAAAACGATATTACTTGAGTAAACCCGTATTCTGGAGCCGAAGTGACTGGATCCTAACCGTTGGGGGGTGAGCGACTGTCCGTGCTCAAGCAATACATCGGAGCAGCAGGAAAGACCAGAGTGATCGTCCTTTGAGCGACCCGTACCGCTTCATCACTCCCTGAACCGCTGCGCGGTTACAGGCGGAGCACTTCGGCGCGCTTGGATAGATGGAAGTTTAAGGAAAAAGCGTGGCTAAATAAAAGGCACAAAGACTATTCTTTTTGGCTCTATCCAACAAAAAAGTGGAACAGCCCATCCGACGCTTGAATATAACGACTTTCTTGCCTGAAGCAAAGATCCCTATGAAAAGAGATAAAGACAGGCTCTAAACACTACAGCTGTATGCAAGGATTGCCTACGACGGATTATGCCGTGTGGACTCCATTTAGTAAATTGGAACAATTTGTTGGAAATAGAATCTTTACTTTTATCCTCGTGTAGTTTGAACAGCCTTTTACCATGAAAAAATTCTATACAATTTTTTTGCGTGTTCCTTTTTGTTCTTGTTTGTTGTTATCTCTTTATTTTTTTGAAGAGTTGGGGCATGCAGGAAACCAGCAGGATGAGGATGGTGTGGTTATAAATAATACCTCAGAAATAAACCAAGGTTTACAGAGTCAATCTGCAAACCAAATTATAAGAAAGCTATCGACTAAAAAAGATCTCCTTCAGATAATACCCAAAATATACCAACTTCTATAGCTCAGGAAACTGTAGTTTTGGGCAGAGAGCCTTCATTGCTTCTGCCATGGGAAAATAGTAAAGTTGACCTTGATTCTCGAGAAATATGGTCAGACAAAATCGCCGCAAGTGATACACCAGCTGGCCTCATGGGAACCGGTCATATGCATAGAAAATATCAGCCAATGATTGGTTTTTGGTGGATGTATATGAACATGGGACCAGATTATTATGAAGGTAGCAGTGCATTGAATTTGAATGGGCTAGAGGCAATACGTTTTGCAGGCAAACCTGTGGCTATGGGTGACGTCTCTATGTTTATGGAACAATATATGCCGATGCTGATGTTTGGTTTAACAGACAATCTAACCTTCATGGCGATGTTCCCAATATGGGATAAACAAATGGATATGATAGGATTGCCCATGGGTGGATTTATGCCAACAGGAATGCATGGGATGAGTGGAATGACCGGGATGGGTGGAATGCATACTGGTAGTGGTGGACTGCCTTTACAACCAATGCCTCCAGGGAGCCGGATGTCAATGAAGGCTATTGGCCTTGGAGATATTAATTTTCAATGGATATATAAGCTACTTGATTTTCATAGACATAGAATTCAAATGAACCTCGGTTTTTCAGTGCCTACAGGATCAATTGATGAAACTATGTCAGATATGGCTGGGCATCGTGTCTATCCATATGACATGCAACTGGGCTTAGGTGTTCCCGCTTTTATAGGGGCATTGACATATCTTGGGCAGAGTGAAGACAGGCGTTGGGGATGGGGTGTGCAAGGTTATTCAACAGTTCCTGTTGGTCGAAACAATCAAGGTTATGCTTGGGGAAATTCATTTTTTGGAAATGGCTGGGTTTCTTACAATTTTACCAGTTTCGCTTCCATTAATTTTAGTGGTGTTGGTTATTATCAAGGTGAGATTCATGGGGCTAATCCTACTAATGAACTTTCAATTCGAACCGCTCCTTTTATAGCAATGCCCGATATAGTTGCATCCTGGACAGGTGGCGAATGGGCTGGTGCAGCCTTAGGTGTGAACATGAGAATGCCAGGTTTTGCTAAAGAAGGCTTTCAAAAGGCAGGGACCTCACCAGAAAATGCGTTGCAAGGAAATTTTCTTACCGCTCAAATTGTGAAACCCCTTTATCAATATTGGAATGGTGTTCAATATGGAATGAATTGGATGGCGACTGTCTCATGGCAATGGTGGTATTGAAACTTCTTTTTTAGGAAGATTTTTATAAATTATATTGGCAAAGCTTACGGTGGGGTTAAAATGGCTGAATTTTATGTTTTGTTCTTGTGCTATTGGAGATTTAAAATCAGACATTGTCTGGAGTTAGACCTAGTTGCTAATATCTTTCATGACCCTCCCAAATCCTTAAAGGGGATAGATTTTGGTCTGTGATTAAACCTATGGCTTGCGCCTCTCTGAACTCCAGAGCGCGGTAGATGGCGTCACTACTCTTATCAATTAGCAAACGTTTTTTTTCGGACATAAACCCATGTCCGGCTGCCTCCAATGATCCAAAATACACCCTACAGACCTTACTAGGTCATAGATAGAGATGATATCTTAAAATGGGAAAAAAAACATCACTTTTTCTCCAAAAGCTAGGTTGGTATATTGAAACTGCCTTCAGATAAGATCCACTGCAGATGCTTCTTTGAATCTAGGAGGCATTAAGAGAGGAGAATCATGCACAGCCCCAAAAGTTCTCTTTTCCTGCGTAATCAGGTAGCCAGCCGTGAACGTTCTTAAGTGAGAAAGCTAGACAGTCTAGTCTGGCTTTGTTATCGGCAAAGCCCCAGTAGTGGAAGTATAAGTTTTTGCTTGTTCGAAGAACAAGCTGCAGTAGCAAAAAGAAGAACAGGGATAGAAACGCCCTATCCGCTGCCAATGTTTGTCTGCCCACGGCATTTATCCTATGGTCTTCTGCACAATAGGATAAAGAATAGAATAAGCTAGTTAGTGTTTTGAGGCTAATAAGAGTGGGGAATGATAGCCAATATCATGATAACTAAATTTTGAAAATCCAACCTCTCTTAGCCATTCTTCGTATTCTTCTCCAGAGTAAATGCCACCTTCTTTAGTGTTTATAAGCATACGCAACCCAAAAAGAATGGCTTCTAAAGGTCCAGTGCGTTGACGATTAGGTAAAAATTCTAAAATAGCAATTTGACCGTCCGAAGCTATTACTTTGGAAATTTTAGCTAACAATCTCCGACTTTTATTTTCCCCTTCAGAATGAAGGATATGGCCGAAAATCACAAGGTTGAAATTCTTATGGGGATATTCAATCTCCTCAATATTTCCTGCTAAATACTCATAACGATCTTCAATTCCATATCTTTGAACATAACTTCGGGTAAATTCAAGAACTCTAGGAAAGTCTACTGCTGTGACTTTTGCTTGCTTATCAGTCAAGGCAACCGCAAGACTCCATACGGCAGAACCACAGCCTATATCCAAAACACGGAGTGCATGGAGAGAAACTCCAGCTCCGATCGCTCGAGCCGCTTTCACTGCAGGATCACGATGGACAATATGAAGAAATCTAATAAGCTTGGGGAAAAATTCTTCTGCTTTGCTTTGATTTTCAACTCCTTCAGGTGGACCACCCTTGAGAACAGCTTCGGTCAACTTTGTCCAATCTTCGTTAAGAAAAGAATTTTGTAAAAAATCGCCAATATAATCTGGAGCTTCTTCAATTAACAATCCTTTAGAAAAAGGAGAAAGTCTATAGATCTCCTTTTCTTTTTCAAGCAGGCCAAGCGCTGTAAGACTATTCAAAAAAAAACTGAGTCCTCTCTGACTGGCCCCTGTCTTTTGGGATAATTCTTCAAGAGTCATTTCATGGCTATTAAGAGTTTTAAAAATACGAAGTTGAAAAGCAGTTTTTATAATATGATGCGCTCTGATATCAGAAAAAAAAGTAAAAATGGGTAGGGGATTAAAACTAAGTTCAAAAGAATTGTTGTTCATATTATGTGGTTAAAATTAATTTTGATTATACAAAGACTTAACATAGATAAAAACAAAGTAGAATGCAGTTGTTTCCTTTTCTTATCTTTTAAGTTTTTTTTCTTTATTAGTATAAACTTGTTGAAAACGGAAAATGCTCATTCATAAATGTGACAGTCCCAATCCCCTGCAGGAGACGGGCTT
Organism: Methylacidiphilum sp. Yel; assembly: GCF_004421185.1. Taxonomy (GTDB): domain Bacteria; phylum Verrucomicrobiota; class Verrucomicrobiia; order Methylacidiphilales; family Methylacidiphilaceae; genus Methylacidiphilum. Next base: position 4,655 of record NZ_LXQB01000044.1, read on the forward strand.
CTGTTGGAAAGCTAGTAGTTAGGCCCTTGACTTCCCTGATCTCGGACTCCACCGAAGTAGGATTGATTGCATTGCTTGCCTTTCCTAATAGCATCCTTTCCCTTCAGCCGTCGCCTCCATATTTGGCCGTCTTCTACTCTTCTGAATTTTGGCATCCGCGCACGCAGTCTTGCGAGCTTATCATGGGATTGGAGCGGTTCTTCAAGCTGTTCTGCTTGCGCAAAAGACTACCCGACAACCGCTTCAAGCGGGAAAAAAGCGTGTTGTTCGGCTTGAGACCTTGGATCACTTCACCCGTTGAGAGCGTTGGGCAGGCTCTAACTTTTTAGAGGGCCCACGAACCTTTTTTGCTTCACGATCGCAGCCGATGAATGATTCCTTGGCCTTTGTTCACAAAGAGCGCTTTTTCGCAGCGAATGTCTAAGCTAAGACCAGCATGGCAGGATCGGTTTGCCTCTGGGTTTGGCTAAGAGGCTTGCAGGCCTGCCGCAAATCATAGGTAAGAGAAAAGAACGCATGGCACATGATGTGGATTGACTACGAATGGTTCACAAAGTGGCTTTTGGTACCGCAGATCATTTTAGGCTCGACCATTTCTCCATGCGGCGCCAAGCAGTGCTGCCAAACATCGCGGGTACACTATCCTGACTTTCGCTTCATACATTTGTCCAGTTCGAATCCTTTGAAGCAATTCCTTCGGAGAAATGCCTTAAAAACATATGGCTACGCACAGATGGTGGGGAAGCGGATATGAGAGCAAAAAGTACCTTACTGGTCGTTATATAGCATGTCGGCTAAGGAGGCTAGAAGAACGAATACAAGGTTAAGGCTAGGTATGCCACCAGAGTGATATTGAGGGTTGCATGTGGTTGGCTTACTGGTACTTTAGAAAGACTAAAACCTATTGTTTTGTAGTATTCATATACGGCAGGACAAATCAGCGGCGAGACGATCTGGGGGGGCAACATGGCTGGCTAAGGCAAGTGAAGTCCTGGCTAGCTCCGCTCTCATCTCTCGACTTAAAGACCTAAGGGAATTTCTAAGCGAGACATTAAAAAAAATAGTAATTCACAGTACTTATAAAAAATTCAAAGAGTGGAAAAGGAAGACTAATCAAATGGACCAAAAAGTCTATCTCCGGCATCTCCTAAACCTGGAAGAATAAAACCCTGGGCATTAATTTCGCGGTCTACACATCCAGTAATAATTTCAACATCGCCATAGGAATGCTCAATCAGTTTGATGCCTTCAGGACTTGCAATGCAACAGATGATTTTAATGGAAATAGCTCCATAATTTTTTAAAAGTCTAATTACTTTAACCATTGTATTTCCTGTAGCTAGCATCGGATCAAGGATGAATACCTGATGATGGTGTTTTATGTTAGGGATTTGTCCATGATAAAGACTGCTTTCCAATGTTTTTTCATCCCTCACAGCTCCTAAAAAAAATACTTGAGCTTCAGGAATAAGCGACTGGAAACTTTTGAGCATCCCAAGCCCTGCCCGTAAAATCGGAGTAAGTAGGATTTCTTGGTCAAAAATAAAAGTCGAAGTTTTTTCTAAAGGTGTCTCAATTTCAATTGGCTGTAACGAAAGACTTTGAGTGGCATAGGTTGCTAATATAGAAGAGGCTTGATCCAAATAAAGTCTAAAAAGACTTTTGGGAGTGTTTTTATCCCTGAGCCGTGTGAGTCGATCAATAAGCAAAGAATGTTTTATTATTTGTAATGACATTTAGTTTTAAAACCGTACTTTAAAGGAAAGAAAGCATTATTCTCTCCAACTCTGATAGATTCTAAGTAATATTTTAAAGCTATGAAAGAAAAACCATTCGATTTGTCGAGAAGGCCTAGAAGATTTAGGGCAAGCAGGCAAATTCGCAGCTTACTTACAGAAACCCGGCTGACAATCAGTAATCTGATTTGCCCCTTGTTTGTTCAGGAAAAAAAAGGTAAGGAAGAGATTGGCTCGATGCCTGGCATTTTCAGGTATTCTTTAGAAAACCTTTTAGAAGTCTGTTCGGAACTCCAAGAAACGGGAATTAACGCTGTGGCTTTATTCCCCTATGTTCCAATAGAAAAAAAGGATGATAGTGGCTCTCTCGCATTGGATCCAGAAGGATTAATCCCCAAAGCAGTTTCGGCGATCAAAAAAAACATTCCTGAGCTTCTTGTCATCACAGACGTTGCGTTAGATCCCTATACAACCCATGGCCATGATGGATTATGGAATGAACAGTTAGGTGATGTAGATAACGATGCGACTGTAGAAATATTAACAAAGATGGCGGTAATGCTTGGGAAAATGGGAGCTGATTTTGTTGCTCCTTCAGACATGATGGATGGAAGGGTCGGTCAAATAAGAAAAGCTCTCGATTCCGAAGGATTAACGAAAACAGGCATTCTTGCTTATTCAGCTAAATTTGCTTCAGCTTTTTATGGACCATTTAGAGAAGCGGTTGGCTCTGCAAAAAAAAAGGGATACTATCTTGATAAAATGACCTACCAACTCAATCCTTCCAATAGGAGAGAAGCATGTTTAGAAGCAGTACTCGATGAAAAAGAGGGTGCCGATATCCTCATGATTAAGCCAGCTGGCCCCTATCTTGATATTATATACCAAATCAGACAAAATACCCTTTTACCCGTAGCTGCCTATCAGGTGTCGGGAGAGTATTCGGCTATTGTGGCTGCTGGCTTAAACGGTTGGCTAGATCCTAAAAAAGCTGCTATTGAATCGTTAGTAGCAATTAAACGGGCAGGGGCCGATATCATATTAACTTATTTCGCTCAATCATTAGCAAAAGATCCTTCTTTTAATCTTTAATTTGGAATGTATGGAAAATTTTGGTCGGTTTGCAAACAAAGACATAGCGTTGGAAGCTTTTCTGGATTTTTCGGAGTTTGCTAGAACTCAATTCAAAGCTCATCCTGAATGGGAAGAGTGGCTGAAAAGTCCTGAAATTTCTGATCCTACCCATTACCGAGGTCTTGGTAGACTTAAAATCGATTGGCAAGAACTGGCAAATGGTTCTTTAAGCTTACAAAATCGTATAGATGCTTTGAAAAGGTTGAAACAAAGAGAAATTCTCCGAATCGGTTTTTTTGATTTTGCCCTTGTATGGAGTTTGGAAAAGGTATTAAAGGCTCTTTCTTTGCTTGCTGATTTTTCCATAGAGATCATTTTGGATCTGGCAAAAGCGCAATTGGGATTTCCAGCCTTTCCTTTTGCTATTTTATCCATGGGAAAGTTGGGTGGAAAGGAGCTCAATTACAGTTCAGATATTGATCTCTTATTTCTCCATAATGGGTCTAATAGTCATCATGATATGGCTAATCGACTGGGGAAAAAAATCGTTCAGCTCTTCTCAATGGCTTATGGCGGTTTCTATAGAATTGATCTCCGACTAAGGCCTGATGGAAATAGTGGGATACTTGTTCCATCGATCAAATATTGTGAATACTATTATTCGGCTTTAGGTGAGAGTTGGGAAAGAATGGCTTTGATTAAAGCAAGAAAATCAGCTGGAGACAGTGCTTTGGCTTATGAATTTGAAATTCTTCGCTCCCTATTTTCTTTCCCAAGGCATATCACTGAGGAAATGTTTGAAGAGGTTTTTGAAATAAAATCGAGGATAGAAAAAGAACTTTTGGATGAATCTTCCAAAAAAAGAAATATCAAACTTGGAGAAGGTGGCATACGAGAAATAGAGTTTATTGCCCAGTCCTTTCAAGTGGTATATGGAGCCCGTTATCCCATTCTTCAGAGTAGGTCCACCCTTGAAACTCTGGAAGCATTGACTACATGCCAATTAGTTCCAAAAAAGGAAATGGAAGCACTTAAATTAGCCTATTATTTTTTTAGACAAGTGGAAAACAGACTGCAAATGGTTGCCGATCTTCAGACCCACTTGATTCCTGAAAATACTGTTCAAAAAAAAGCTCTTGCTTCCTCTTTAGGTCTGGAGCTTGAGCTCTTTGAAGAAAAACTAGAAACATATCGAATGACTGTTCGAAAGTTGTTTTCATCGGTTTTCCCACTTTCAAAGGAAAAAGGAGAATCTATCTTTCATTTTGAAATCTTTCCTGATCCTCAAAAAGCCTATAAAGACATTCAATCTTTATTGGATAGTGATCCGATCAAACCTTCTGCGCGTGCTTCGAAATCTTTAAAACGGCTCTATCCAATCCTAGAAGAGACATTGAAAAAAACCGTGGATCCAAATCTTTGTTTAAGCCGATTTGTGCAGTTCGCAGAAAAGTATGGAACAAAGGCGATGCTTTTCGAATCCTTCGCATCAAGCTCTAAGGCACTGGAACTTCTTTTGCGGCTTTTTGATTCGAGTTCTTTTTTTACAGAAATTCTTTTGTCTCAACCAGACTTGTTTGAGGAAATATGCCGAAGCGATGGACTTTATACAAAGAAGACAGTCGGGGATTTTTTCAACGAATTGGCCCAGATCGAACAAGATCACCGGACCAAATATCGCCTTTATAGAAAAGAGGAACTCTTCAGGATATTTTTGAGAGACATTCTTGGAATTGCTTCTCTTATTGAGATAGAAGAGGAATATACGGCACTTGCCGAGGCTATTCTTAAGCATGCATGCAATCTTTGTCATGCACTCTCTAACGCAATCATTGGAGTAGGAAGGTTTGGGGGAGGAGAACTTGGATATGGTTCGGACCTGGATTGTCTCTTTATAGGGAATAATTTGAATGGAGCTTTGGAACTGAATCGTTTTCTTTCTGAAATGCTACCAAGTGGCATTCTCTACAATTTTGATTTTAGGTTAAGACCTCATGGAGAAGGTCCCATTGTACTCGAAGAGGAAATGTATGAACATTACTACGGTTCTGTAGCCATGTTTTGGGAAATTCAAGCCTTACATAGAGCTCGCTTTGTTTGTGGAAACGAAGAATATGGAAGGAGATTTATCCGGTTTGTTGACGACTTGTGGGCAGATTGGAGTCGGAGAATCCCATGGAAGGAGTTTTTTGAATTACGTGAGAAGATCCAAAAAGAAAGGGATAGTTTTGTACCTGTTGAATACCGGATCAAAACAGCACCAGGAGGTCTTATGGATATTGAGCTTGGATTCCAAATTTGGCTAATGAATAAGCAAATACGAGAACCAAGCATGTGGAAAGCTTTTTTACTATTGGAAAAAGAGGATGAGCATACGGCTCGATTAGCTAGAGAGGGCTATGTCTTTCTTAGGCGGATCGAATCGGTTATGAGACGAGAAAGAAATAGCCCAATATCGGTATTGCCTTTAGACGACGCAGCAAAAGAAAAACTGGCTCGGATGCTTGGCTTTGATTCCAAAGCCAAGTTTATGGAAGCCTACTTCACGACTCTTGAATCAAATCGATTGGTGTTTGAGAAATTAACTTCTCAAAAGCTTCCTTAGCAGCTCGAAGTTCAGCTTCTTTCTTACTTTTCCCAGATCCTTTACCTAAAACTTGATTTTTCCAAAGAACCTCTACTTCATACCATTTGTTATGTGCTTCTCCGCTTTCCAAAACAATTCGGTAGACGGGCAGTTCCATTCCTTTTTTTTGTAAAAATTCCTGCAACAAGCCTTTTGAATTTTCATATTCTAAAAAAGCAGAAGGATCTTTGTGTAATTCTACAAATAATGGTGAGAACAGTTGGAAGACAAAGGACTTTGCCTTTTCCCATCCCCCATCTAGATACAATGCTCCTATAACTGATTCTAGGGCATTAGCCAGATTCGAAGGTTTTGTTCTCCCTTGATTTTTTTCTTCCCCCTTTCCCAGCCTTAAATATTTACCGATTCCTAAAGAAGAGGCCAATGGAGAAAGAACTTTCCGACTGACCAATTTTGCCCTGAGTTTGGTCAGTTTTCCTTCATCAAAAGAGGGAAAAATTTCAAAAAGCTTTTCAGTAATAGCAAGCCCCAAGACAGCATCTCCTAAAAATTCTAATCTTTGGAAATCTTTGCCGGTTGTTTTCATCGATTCAACAAAGTAGGAAGGATGTGTTAAAGCTTCTTCCAGCAATTGATTATTTCTGAATGTATGACCGAGTCTTTCTTCTAATTCAGCAAGATACATCGATACTAGGATTGTTTTTTTTGTGATTAGTTGCTTTTATATTTTTTCATTGGCTCTGGGATGACAACGCTGATGAATCTCTTTAAGATATTTTAAATTCACATGGGTATAAATTTGCGTGGTTGCTATGTTGGCATGACCAAGCAGTTCTTGGATAATCCTTAGATTGGCTCCGTTTTCTAAAAGATGGCTAGCAAAGGTGTGTCGAAAAAGATGAGGATAAACCCTTTTATCAACACCAGCCTGATTAGCATACTGGATAACCAACTGCCGAATTCTGGATCGAGTTAAGGGTTTGCCAATGCGACTTAGGAAAATTTCACCCCCAGACTTCTTTTTCACAAAAAAGTCTCTTCCTTTTAAAATATATTTATCCAGAGCTTCTTTTGCACATTTTCCTACAGGGATGGCTCTTTCTTTGTTCCCTTTTCCACAAACCCTTATTTGAGAACGTTCCGGGCTATAAGCTTCTAACTTCAAGCTGATGAGTTCAGAAACTCTAAGACCGGAACTGTAAAGAAGCTCTAAAATGGCTTTATCTCTCCACCCTAAGGGATTGTCAGGAAATTCTAAATTAAGAATTTTTTCAATTTCTTTCTTTGTTAAAAACTGCGGCAATCGAGATTGGATGGAGGGGAGTTCTTTTTTGTACAGTGGATTTTCCTTAATCTCATTTCGATCTTTGTAAAATTGAAAAAAATGACGAAGGGCAATAATTATAATTTTTATGGAACTCTGAGAGAGTCCCTTTTTATTCTCTTCTCTCAAAAACTGTTCCACATGACAGATTTGGATTTTTTGAAGGCTTAATTGTTGAGAAGCAGCCCAAAAGGCGAATTTTTCTAAAACTTGTTGGTAGAGTAGTTGCGTATTGACCGAGTGGCTTTTTTCTATAGCAAGATAGGCTAGTACTTTTTCTATTTTTTCATTCCACCTATCGATAGCCGTAGTTTGTTTCACTGTTTTTATTCTAAGAGTTTAATGACCCTAGTGTTTGTGGATCTCGTACGTCTACACAACTACCTGCTATTAAAAAGCCATAGAGTTTGCCATGTCGAGAAAACATTCTTAAAGCATCTGTCAGTTCATATTCTCCGCGAGGGGAAAGACAAAGGTTTTCCATAAAGTCGAAAATCTTTGGGCTTATTAAATAGATCCCTGCGTTGTAAAAGGCTCCTTTAGAAAGGGCAGGGTCTTGAGGCTTTTCTATAATGTCAATAATTTGACCATCAGAACCAATAAAGACAGCCCCTCCCTTGGAGAGATCGTTTCCATCAGTCAATCCCACAAGCCCATCCCCTTTATATGCGTGAACCATCCGACCATATTCTCTACAGTCACCTAAGAGAATGTCTCCATAGGACAAAAAGAAAGGTTCATTTGAGATCAAATCCTTTGCAACAAGTAGAGCCTTGCCTGTCCCATCTTGTTTCTTTTGAAATCGGTAATCAATCTTTATGCCCAAAAATTGGCCATCTTTAAAATATTCTAGAATTTTCTCTGCTTTGTAGCCAACGACAATACAAAAATGTTCAACTTTGGCTTCCTGATACAGTCCCCGAATAATCCACTCTAATATGGGCTTTCCTTTAACCATAAGCATCGGTTTAGGCAAGTCATGGGTTAACGAGCCCATTCGGGTCCCTTTACCGGCCGCCAGAATGATCGCTTTCATTACCACTTTTTTTCTTCAAGAAAAGCCTTTAATTGCTGACATGCTTTCCCACGATGACTAATCATATCTTTTTGTTGTTCAGTCAGTTCTGCCATTGTTAAAGAATGTCCTTGAGGAATAAAAATAGAATCGTATCCAAATCCTCCATGCCCTTTGGGTTCAGTTGCTATTATGCCATAACAAAAAGCAGTCGTTTCAAAAAGAATTTTTTTTTGTTTGACTAAGACTAACGAGCAAACAAATCTTGCAGTCCTATCTAAGGATTTTGAACTCTGGAGATTGTGTAGTAGTTTTGCAATCTTTTCTTCGCTGTTGGCCTTTTCTCCCGCATATCGGCTTGAGCGGACCCCCGGTTCACCCTTAAGAAAGTTAACTTCTAAACCTGAGTCATCTGAGAGAACTAAACCACTATATATGGCAGACAAAGCCATGGCTTTAAGCCGTGCATTTTCTAAGTAGCTTGTGAAAGATTCAGGAGGGAAAAATCGTTTGAACTCCTCAGGCAGAGGGACAACAACATTTGGGTAGAGGAGTCGAGAAAATTCCTTCCATTTGTATAGGTTCGAAGAAGCTAAAAGGATTTTATTCATGGCTACAAAATCTTTTTCTATCTTCTTTCTATCATTATAATAGACTTTCAATTAAGATGTTATTCAAAAAAAATGCTATAAAGATATTTGTTTATGGAACATTGAGAAAAGGGCAATGTAGGAATTCAATTTTGAGTCGCTGCGAGTTTATAGGATTAGGTATTTTATATCATTTCCTTATGTATGATCTAGGAGAATATCCTGCTATTATCCCTGGAAATGGAAAAGTCAAGGGAGAACTCTATATTGTTAATAAAGAAATCTTGAAAAAACTCGATTATATTGAGGGAGTCCCTTTTTTGTTTAAAAGAGAAAAGGTAAGTATAATATTGTTAAACTCTGAATATTATCAATTGGAAGCTTATGCGTATGTATATTGTAATGAAATACAAAAAAAACCATTAATTGAACATGGAGATTGGATAATATATAAAAATAGTATTACATAATATATTCTATAAAAATGGATTAGTAAAAAATATGTGTTTTATGTATTTTCTTTTTTATTCTTTTTTAGATACATTGTAAACAATAGCTTAGAGAATACTGACAGGATTTAGCAGACTATGAGCGTTTTGCCTCTTTTTTCTGAATAATAATTGATTTATTACAGGGGAAGAGAGTAGGTCCATCAACTCTTCGATTCTCTGTGCAACCGCAAGATAGAAAGAATCATTAAAGTCCAAGTTAGTTCACTAATCCATGTTTGGTGAAAATCGCCTGATTTTGGGGGTGCTCCAGAGGAGAGGGAGCCATTTTTGCCGAAAACATAGTTATACATTATGAATAATTATTATGAATAAATTTTTTAAAGTAACTACATAGATCAACGTTGTAGGATAATGTTTCTTTATGTTTCTGCGTATCGTTCTAATCCGTCGGCTCAAGCGGGAAAGTGGACCAGACCGTTCGACTGGTGGAGAGCTACTACGATCGAGGGAAAATCTAGAGAGCTGGTCTATAGCGAATCTTCTAGCGCAAGGAGCTTTTGGCTCCTCATGTGGACAGGCTTGTGGAGCTTTTAACGGGGGAGCTCGAGCAAAGACGACGGAGAGCTCTAAGCCAGAATTAGCGGCGGTTTGTGGCCCGCGACTATTAGCCAGGGCCTTGTGGGAGGAGTTGGGGTTTCTTTAGCTTTTGGGGGGGAGCTGCTCTAGAGGCGGCAAGCTCTTTCTTTTGCGGAGAGAGCTTTTGTTCTTGTAGCCCATCGGTTGATTTGCTCGGGAAGCGAACATACCCTCTTCCCAGTGGTTAGAGACTGACTATGTCCCGGATCGGCGGGGGGGACGGACTAAAGCCGGTGTGGAAGCAAAACGGTCGGGTACAGGTGGCCCACCGCTTCCTTTGGCCCTGGTATCAGACGCTGGATGAGCTTAATTCAAAGGAAGGGGAAGATCGA
>NZ_LXQB01000044.1:14444-15077 GCF_004421185.1 Methylacidiphilum sp. Yel
CTCGCTTTAGTTTGGCTATAGCCAGAGACCGGCGGGGACGGAATCGCCAGATCCTTTTGGGGGTGGGCAATAGCCAATGGCTCTTCCAATTGCCCACCATGAATTCCATAGGAAATCTGCAGGATTTGGAAGAAACGGTCCAGACGGTAGTGGAGGACTTAAAGAGAAGCGCTTTGGGCTAGCGCCGGGTGGTCTTTGCTCGGGGATCGGGAGGATGATCAGTACCGCCAACCTGGGCTTTCTTTGGAGCCAGGGCCATGGGTTTTTGGTGGGACTTTAGGCGGCGGAGGAGCCATGAGGTCCTAGAGTACCTTCGGCTCGAGCACAAGCTCTTCTCCTGGCAGCCCTTCTCTTTCGGAAAGTAAAGACTGAAGCATGCCCGAGGTTCCGGGAGGACTTCCCGAGGCAGCGGATCTTTGTAGTCGAGAGTGTTCTAGCGGCTGGCTTACGAGCAAGCGATGCAAGAGGCAGCTGTAGCTAAGATTCGGGCAAAAGCTCTCAAGAAGCTTGCTAGGCGGGTAGAAAACGCAAGAGCTTCGTCATCCAGAAAAGATTGGGGCTACTGCGCTGAGCGCATCCTTTGGGCCCATCATGGGCATCGCTATTTCCGCTGGAGCCTCCGTTCCGGTCGGC
>NZ_LXQB01000045.1:0-4574 GCF_004421185.1 Methylacidiphilum sp. Yel
GGAGAAAAAACTTAAGACAGCCAAGCTCCTCTTTTTCCCCGAAGAGGCCCTGACTCACCACGCACCGTCCAAAGACGCCCGAGGCAGACATCGCTGGCACCAAACACCGCGGAGTCACGGCGGGAAACCAACACGGGCGGCCGGATCCTTTCTGCCCTCCGAATTGGCTGATTATTGCCTTGGAAACCCAAAAATAACTCCTAAAACCCTCGCATAGTGACACATTGAAAAAACCTTATTGATAATCAGCACCTTAAAAAAAGTTCCACCAAACATGGGATAAGGATTTTCTGGATCCAGAAATTTATGCCCAAGGCCGCTTTATTACGGTCTACGGAAAGGTTGGTAGCTTACAAAAAGAAAAAGAAAAACAACTTCTTGTCTATGCCAAATTTATCTATATCTGGCCAGAAGACTTTATTCCAAGCAGTGGATGGTACTTGGGAATTGGACCAGGGTTTTTCTTTTACATCTTCATTTTGTGCTTGTTAAAAAAATTAGCTAATCGGCTAGCGTTGACAAAGCGCTCATAAACTGAGCGAAACTTGTGCATTTTTCTCTCACCCTATCCATATCCAATTTCTCAGCTATCCTTTTGGCTGCCTCTTTCGTATAGATTTTGTTGACTTTGCGAAATAGACTTTCTAGTTCATTTTTTGGATGTTGGAGTTCTTCGGGGTTGGGAATTTCCTTAACACTAATATTTTCCTTAACACTAATATTTAATTCTTTTTCAAGAGCAGCATGATCGGCTAGAAGCCAAGCTTCTAACATACGGACTACAACCACACATTGAACAGGTCGTGAAATTCTTTCCCTATTTTTTCTCACTTCATTTTCCATACGATTTTTTAATTCCTCTGGATCTTCCTGCTCAGCGTCAGTAACCCAGATAAATCCATCCACATCGCCTTTATTTGCATCCATTAAGCTTATTATTTTTGTGTATTTGCGTTGTTGAAGGGCCTTAATGATTTTTAGTTTACGCTTTGGATATTGCCTCTTAACCAAAACCCTAATGACTTCTTCATCATATTGCCCGTCTACAATGATTCCTATACATCCCACTAATCCTCCTCCTCTAGCGTTCCTGAATAAAAGAGTTCGCCCAGACCAAGTTCTTTACGGGAAAGGATTTCTTGAACTTCTGCTTTATTGTTTGGATGGCTAATATGCGTAGTACCTTCCTTTCTGGATGTAATTAGAAGGTTTTCTATATTAACTTTATCAATCAGATGCAGAGAATGCGTAGTAATGAGCAATTGCGCTGCATTTTGTTCATTTTGTTCAATCTCTCGTAGGCGTTGTAAATAGATTTCGACTAGATTGTCTATAAGATAACGATGAAGAAAATTTTCAGGTTCTTCTATGCAAAAAAGAGGAGCTCCATACTTGTTTGGTGCTAAGATAAGAGCAAGAAAAGCTAGACAAATGAGCTCCCCATCGGAAAATTGATTGGGAATGAAGTCTCGCTTTAGATACTTTTCATTTAATGAAAGCATAGGCCCATAGACAGTTTGAACAGGGTTTATATCCTTGATATGAGGAAAAAGATCGGTAACGACTTGTTTAAACCGAGTAGAAAATTGGCTATCCTTTTGCATTAAAAAAGCCAACCAGCTTGAAAAATTTTGACCATTCTCAAACAGAATAGGGATAGAGGCACCAACATAGGGTTGTCTCATGACAGAGGGAATAAGTCGATAGAAGCGCCATTGCGAAATATGTTGACGAAATATTGTTCCTTCAAACTCATTAATACCAAAGACTTCTAGAAAGGATTTTTCCCTTGGAAATGTTGTGCCTAAAAGAAACATCTTAGGAGTAAGGAATTGAAGTTTTCCTCGTTCCGCTTCAAATATTGGTTCTTTCTTTTCTTCTTCCAATCGGTATAAATACTCCTTTCTTACTTCTACGCTAGAGGAACTTTCCTCAACCCAAAGACCATATTCATAAACCCTACTGCCCAAACCTTTCCTAAAACATTCAATTTCTATCTCAATTCTAAAAGAATGCTTTTGACTTCCCTTCCAACAAAGCTCAGGCATTCCTCCATATTCAAGGATAGCTTGCTGCACGCCCACTCCCATTGGAGGAGGACTAATGGCACGGAACAAAAACTTAAGCACACGAAGCAGGTTAGATTTCCCAGACATATTAGGCCCCACAAGAACGTTGAGTTGTTTGAGCTCAAGATCACGAAGGGATTGGAAACTCAGTATATTTTCAAGCGAAAGTCGTCGGATCATAAAAGAAATTGCCTCATAAAAAGAAAAGATACAATCAATCTAAGTTGAGAAAAAGCACATGGTTCTATTCCTTGTAAAAAATAGATTCATAGAATATCTAATATGTTGGGGAAATAACTCATAACGATCCAAAGAGAATCAATAAGCTATTCCAAAATCCATATTCCATAATACGGCTTGTAAGAAAATCAAAAGAAGATCTCTAGTAAAAAAAAAATGCTATCTCAACTGAGCAGAAAAAACTATTTCTTACGCTTGTCATAAAAGAAAAGATTTTCTTTCAAATACTTTCTCTTTTAAGAGAAAATAGCTAGAAAAGCTTAAGTCTTTTTGACTAAAGCGCGCACTGCTCCTCTCAAACTCTAAAGAATGACTAAAAAACTTTTGGTTATTTTTTTAGCCTATTGTATTGCTGGAAGGACTTTGTAGTGGCTCCTTTTTTTGGTTTTTCAATGGCACCGGTCTTTTGTTCCCCATCCTCGAGACTTTTCTTCATGGTCTCAGTTAAAGAAGAAACAATAACAGTAGCTGTTTGTTCATCAGGTACATCAGCAATCCATTTCCCTTTAGAATCCATAATGGCATACAAGTGAGGCTGATGGGTTGATTTTTTCCATGTTAAAGGTAGTTCAAATTTCATTATATCTCCTATAAATTAGTTTTTTATAAATATAACTATAGATACTCAAATGCAAGAAATATTTTATATTCTTATTTATTAGTTTAAAAATAAGTGGTAAGATCCCATTGCCTCAAGCCTGAAGAGATTTTAATTTTACGAAATATTTACTTAAAATAATCCTTGTTTACTTAGAGATAAAAAATAATATTCTTACCGTTTCTCTTTTAAAAACTTGTTCTAAAAACCCTTTATCCAACAATCTCTTTGCTTAAAGGGTATCATTAAAAAATTCAATGTTATCTGTATTTTTGTAGATCTTTTATATTACTCAGATAAAAGATAAAATGATAAATTATAGAGAAAGTATATCTTAAAAAAAAACCAGCTCCTTTCAAGAAAAAAGACACTCACCCATGTTTGGTGAAAATCGCCTGATTTTGGAGGTGCTCTAGAGGAGAGGGAGCTATTTTTGCAGAAACATAGTGTTACAAGCTACTACGATCGAGGGAAAATCTAGAGAGCTGGTCTATAGCGAATCTTCTAGCGTAAGGAGCTTTTGGCTCCTCATGTGGACAGGCTTGTAGAGCTTTTAACGGGGGAGCCGCGCGCAAAGACGACGGAGAGCTCTAAGCCAGAACTGGCGGCGGTTTGGGGCCCGCGACTATTAGCCAGGGCTTTGTGGGAGGAGTTGGGGTTTCCTTTAGCTTTTGGGGGGAGCTGCTCTATAGGCGGCAAGTTCTTTCCCAAGGCAAGGAGAGCTTTTGTTCTTGTAGCCCATCGGTTGATTTGCTCGGGAAGCGAACATGCCCTCTTCCCAGTGGTTAGAGACTGACTATGTCCCGGATCGGCGGGGGGGACGGACTAAAGCCGGTGTGGAAGCAAAACGGTCGGGTACAGGTGGCCCACCGCTTCCTTTGTCCCTGGTATCAGACGCTGGATGAGCTTAATTCAAAAGAAGGGGAAGATCGAAGAGGGCCTTTTTGCTTGGGCCTAAAGATCTTTTTTCCTTGAAGCCCAAGATGGTCTTCTACGATTTGAGCTCTTCCTACTTCGAAGGAGAGGGTCCGGAGGAGCTCGCTTTAGTTTGGCTATAGCCCGGGACCGGCGGGGACGGAATCGCCAGAGATCCTTTTGGGGATGAGCAATAGCCAATGGCTCTTCCAATTGCCCACCATGAATTCCCTAGGGGATCTAGAGGATTGGAAACGGTCCTGACGGTAGTGGAGGATTTAAAGAGAAGCGCTTTGGGCTAGCGCCGGGTGGTCTTTGCTCGGGGACCGGGGGGATGGTCAGTACCGCCAACCTGGGCTTTCTTTGGAGCCAGGGCCATGGGTTTTTGGTGGGACTTTAGGCGGCGGAGGAGCCCGGAGGTCCTAGAGTACCTCGGCCCAAGCACAAGCTCTTCTCCTGGCAGCCCTTCTCTTTCGGAAAGTAAAGACTGAGGCATGCCCGAGGTTCCGAGAGGACTTCCCGAGGCAGCGGATCTTTGTAATCGAAAGTGCTCTAGCGGCTGGCTTACGAGCAAGCGATGCAAGAGGCAGCTGTAGCTAAGATTCGGGCAAAAGCTCTCAGAAGCTTGCTAGGCGGGTAGAAAACGCAAAAGCTTCGTCATTCAGAAAAGATTGGGGCTACTGCTGAGCGCATCCTTTGGGTCCATCATGGGCATCGCTATTTCCGCTGGGGCCTCCGTTCCGGTCGGTTCC
>NZ_LXQB01000045.1:4593-21775 GCF_004421185.1 Methylacidiphilum sp. Yel
AGCAAAAGCTTCCCTAAGGCAAGTACCTGATCCTAGAGACAAGAAAAAAATCTCTCCGCACTAGAGGCCGTCTGCGCTTACAAGGAGCTTGCCCAAGTGGAGCGGGCCTTTAGGAAGTTAAAAGATGTCCTAAAGATGCCTCCAATCTATCCCCATGATCCGAGAGCTCGTCCAGGCCCATGTCTTTGTCGCCGCCTTGGCCTTCTTGCTTGACCGGCTATTGGAGAAAAAACTTAAGGCAGCCAAACTCCCCTTTTCCCCCGAAGAGGCCCTGACTCACCTACTCACCGTCCAAAGACGCCCAAGGCAGACATCTCTGGCACCAAACACCGCGGAGTCACGGCGGGAAACCAACACGGGCGGCCGGATCCTTTCCGCCCTCCGAGTTGGCTTCATGGAGCCTTGGAAACCCAAAAATAACTCCTAAAACCCTCGCATAGTGACACATTGAAAAATATCTCATTGATAATCAGCATCTTAAAAAAGTTTCACCAAACATAGGCTAGCCACCAGGGTCGGCTCTCCTCCGCTGATGATTCTGCTGGCTTTCAGCTTTGCGTTGGCTTCCACTGTTCTTCCCCCTCAAAAGCTACCCAAGCCCTTCTAGATGAGGAACTAAGAGATTTTTTGTCCAAAATTTGCTATCGTCCGCTATTTGGTCTTCCCTCGATCGTAGTAGCTTTCCACCAGTCGAACGAACTGGTTGACTTTCTCGCTCGGACGTCGAATCGGAACAATACGAAAAACATAAGGAGACATTATCCATGAACGGTGTTTAATTGAGGAAAATCAAGAGATTATCTAAGAAAAATATATTCACAATGTAGCAATATGTTTTTGCAAAAATGGCTACCTTTTCTCTGGGGTACCCTCAAAATTAGGCCATTTTTATCGGTCGTGAGATAGAGAACATACGAAGCACGAAATGCTAAAGAAAAGTTTTGTTTAGTCAGTTAACTCAAAACATAAGAATACATTAAATTTACTTGCAGAAAATTACAGGTGATCTATGTGGGAAAATCTTTGAGTTTTTTAATGATTCTAATCCTGTTGATGGTTCTTACTTATCCACTAAAGGTTAGATTACAATAAACCAATTTTTAAAATATTATTTTTTAGAATATTATTTTTAAGTTATGAATGAATAAAAAGGAAATTCTTTTCTCAAGTAGAATTTCAATTAAATTTATTTTAGCTTAAAATATTGTTTTATAGATTCAAATACCTTTCATTATTATGGTCTTAAAAACAATTATTTTTCTTTTTCAAAGAAAAAATCCCCTTGGATAGAGTTTCCTTTTGAATCATAGACTAAATTGTAAATCCCACGAAATCTAAAATGTTTAGAATATAAAAAATCTACTATTTGATCAGCTAATGCTTGACCCATGTATAATTCATAAAAAGAAGCTTCAACATAGATATACTGGAAATTATCAAGAAGATTTTCACATCCTCTAAGTACCTCTAGTTCGTATCCTTGCACATCAATTTTTAGTAAAGCTGGAGAATGAAATATGACATTTTTTAACCAATAATCTAAAGGCCCAATTTCAACTAGAATCTCATCTTTTTTATACGTTCCAGGGAAAAAATAATTTTGTAAATGGCTTATTGGAAACAAAGAAGAGGAATCATCTTTTAAAGATACATGCATTGGAAATTTACCAACTATGGGGCCTATGCCTCCGTTGAAAAAAATAACTTGAGGATCTCCTTTAAAAAGGGCTTTATAGAGTCTAGCTGGCTTAGGTTGTGGTTCAAAAGAATAGATTAAAGCTTTTGGGAAAAAACGCCTTGCCACTAAAGAAAATTGGCCACGATTTGCTCCCACATCGACGATAAGATGACAAGAAGGGATGTTTTTTAAAAGTTTTTCATGTTCAATTCCTGCTGCGACTTTACAAAAAGCGCCTTTCCAATAAAAAGGTGTAGAGAGAATTTTATAGGATTTATATATTTTCTTTAATGAAATGATAGCCATTGATTATCCTAAGACAGAAAAGTTCAAAAAGGGTAATTACAAATTAACAAGGTTTTTGAGCTAAAAGAACGAGATTATCACTAAAGAGTCTTCCCTTTAAAAAGGAAGGCCAAAAAAAATTAACCCAAGGAATCTTGCCTTGATTGCTATAACCAATAGCCAAATTAATCAATTGGTTTTCTTTTGCTATTCTTAATAGATCAAGCTCTAGAAGAGCTGTGATATGAAGTGGATAATTTCCAATATTTTCTTGAAAAGCTGCAAAATGACCTTTTAAAATCAAAGACCCTAGGCTTCTTAAGCTAAGATTGTTTGGTGTGGATACAGCAATGAATCCACCGGGTTTTATAAAATTTTTCCAAAAAACTCTTTCTTCTTATGGATTTGGAAGGAGTTTGTTCTTTCTAGATAATTCCCAGAGTTTAGCATCTATTAAAAACCTGAACCAGAACGTTTGTAACACATAAAAAATCAGTCCTTCAATACCATCAAGAAATCCTAGCTTGATAAAATATCTATAACAAAATAATAAAACGGGACGAATAAAAAGAGGAAAATTATAGTAAAATTGTTTTAGAGTTTTTTTTTGGTTAATTGGACTTCCAGCTGCCCATTTGGATTCATCTTTTTTTTGAGCTCCTCCTACGAATATTTCTTGGGCTTCAAGATCAGACCATCGATTGTGTCTTTGAATCCATTCCGTGAGATCCATTTGAATATCATCGATCATGATTGCTTGGAGCTTGGCAGTTTGTCCTTGAACATAAAAATGTTGATCATAGAGTCGATCTTCACAGCGGCCTTTTCCTCTTCGAAAAAGTCTAAGATGCCATGTTGGATAAATACCTCCATGCTTGAGGATTTTGCCTAAGAATTTTACTACTCTAGGGATATAGAAGCCATCGATTTGATTTTGTAGGAATAAAGAAAGATTTTTTAATTGCTCGATTAGTTCAGGCGAAAGCATTTCATCAGCGTCTAAATGTAATTCCCAAGGCTTTTTAAGCGGAAGATTTTCAATAGCCCAATTTCTTTGTTTTGCATAATACTCGAATGGATGTTGAATTATATGGACTGGATAAGAACTCAATATTTTGATTGTATTATCAGAACTATAAGAATCTACCACATGAACATCATCTGAAACGGCAAGTGCTGATTCAATTGTAGGAATAATAGTTCTTTCTGAATTATAAGTTAAAATTACTACAGATACATGCATAGTATTAATTAAAATAACATTTATGAATACTCCAAGCCTTTAAAGGCATTAGATTTATGAACATGCTACAAGTCTTTATCAAGGATGTATGTTTTATTAGTAAATTTTTTTTGGTTTTAAAACAAACAAGACGGTATTAGAAAAAAGCTCTTCATAAGGATAATCTTTAAGTTCTTCTTGAATTTCAGCAGTGAGCCATTTTCTACCTAAATCAGGATGTTTAACTTCTTCTTCAAGAATATCAAAATATTGACTAAACAAAGACCGATAATCTTTTCGTGACAGTCTGTTTAAAAAAGTATTTGGCTGAAAACGCCTTTTCCTAAGGTGTTCCCAAGGCTCACTCCTCCGTTTCATATCAGAATTGACGACGGAAGGAAACCATTCAGTAAGATGTCCTCCACATATTCCTGTATAAATGTTAGGGCGAATGAAAGCGACACCTGATGGATCTAGCCAATGAGCCATTTTAGGAATCAATTTCACTAATGAATTAGTCTCTATATGTTCAAAAACATCCTCAGATATTATTAAATCAAATGAATGAGAATCGAACTCTAGTTCTGAAGCATCACAAATAAATAGGTCATCTTTTGAAAATGAAAATGTAAGTTTTTTCCCTCGCAATTCAGTAGCTTTTGATAAAATTTTCCTTTCCGCAAGATCAAATAAATAAAATCGAATAAAAGATTTAATGGCTCGCTCCATGCCATTTTTTTTCCATATCTTAACAACTTCTGAGATTTTGCCATCTAAAAGCGGGACATCTAAATCAACCCCTTTAATCTTTGCTCCAAAACTTTTTAACAAAGCCATTCTAAGAGGCCTTGCACCAAAACCAATTTCTAAAATTCGTGCATTTTCTATTGACTTTCCAGCATATAAAAAAAGCTTATTGCTATATTCCTCGAGATCATCTAAAAGTCTTTCTACTTTTTTAATTCCCTTTGGTTCTAATAGACGCAAGCGAAAAATATTATATAATTCACATACTTTTTCTTTAAAGCTTATTGATGCTGAAGAACTAGCAGAAAATGTCTTCCTCATAAAAAATCAATACTACAAATGATATTACTTAATTATTAACTTAGCCCATTCTTTAGGATCGATTTCTGATTCTATGGATAAATCATTTATCATACCAGTTTTTTTGTTTGACCAATACATTCTAAGTGAATCCATTGTGCCATTTTTATCTGAATAAATTATTCCAAAATCTCCATAAAATGTTTTGCCTGGATGAAAAAGAAGGCCAAGTTCTTTTAGTGGGATTGCTGCATATAAACTATATTTATCTCTTTGTCTTATTAATTGAATTTTACAGTCATCAAGAATTAAGACTTGATCAATAGACGTCGTCCCAATAGGGGAAGAAAATAAAAAGGGGTTTTTTGTACCCATAACTCTATAACGATAGAGTATTGCAATTGGCTTCTGTTTATAAATAGAAAAAAGAAGTCTAAAATCTCCTTCTTGAATTGGTTCGCTTAACGATAGTCTTTGTGCTCCACATTCAAATATTACTGCATCCCCTGTTTTGAAAAGTTGAAAAGGGTTTTTCCCATTATTAATCATTGGGGTATCATCAGTAACGTCTTTAAAGCCAATATAAAGATATTGTTGATCAAAAGTTAAACTTGCAGAAGCCTCATGATTAGCATCAAAGCTCCAATGCGCTACTTCTTCTTTGAAATCCCACTGAAAAAGATCAGCACTAGGAGGACTACTAGCATCATTATTATAAGGAAGTGGCCTTATGATTAAAACAGGTCTTAAGCCGTTGATTTGAGTCGACCTATCGTTTTTTTCCTTATTTGAAGAAACGATGAGCGGCTGTTGTGGTAGTTTTTTTACAGTGTCTAATCCTTCAAGCTTTGCAATGACCGAACATTCTCTTGCATCACTTACCGGTCCAATAATATAAAAATTGTTATCAATGGAACTTTTAAAGAACTGGCCTCCAAAACTTTCACCCCCAGCTGAGTTTGTTGTTAATTCAATGCCACGAACTTGATGTTGTGGAAGAACGTCTGGTGCTGCTCGAGCATCTTTAAAAAGGCTTCCGATATAAAGTCCATCAGTTGTAAAGAGATATCTTTCCCCAAAGTTTCCTGAAAGACAGAAAATCTCTCCGATATTATCTAAATTTGCTGATCCTATGACATAAAGAGGGCCAATCAATCTCCCAGGATAGGCTTTTGGGGCTAGATGACTGCCATGCACACCGGACCAAGGGTTGGGATAATGCCAAAGCAATTTCCCTTCTTGGGTAAACATTTCTAATGGATTATGATTGATGAGAATGTTGCCCTTTGCATCGCACCATCCTTGGGGTTCATCAGCTACAGGCAAGGGATTTGACAAAGCGAAAATTCTTTTAGCTTCTTTTAAAGAATATACAGGCGCTCCAACACTATTGAATCCTTTGCAATCAAGCTTCCAGACAGTAACAAATTCTTTGGTCTGATTAATCCAATAGGTTGATAAGTCTTGGCCAATAATAGGTCTCCACCAAGCACCTTTGAAAATGGGACCACCTGTTTCTTCGTCAGAAAATATTTCTACTTCATTTTCTTGGACTCGACCATCTCCGTTTTGATCAATCCATAAGAATGAATGACGAAGAGGGTAGCCCCTTGCTATTGATTCATAGTGTAAAAGATTACATAACTCTTCTCGACTATGAACTGTTTCCCATGCATTCCCATCAAATATAGAAGGAAATTTGCTTTTAGCCCATTCTAATTGGAAAGGATCTGAAAAGAGTTGATTTGCAATCAGCCTTGGAAGCCTGTAATTATATTTCAAAAAATAAGAGAGTTGACCCATTGCGGATAATGGACGAGCGGAACCATCTTCATTTAATTCTGATATACAAAGATAGTTTTTAAATCCACTGACAAGAAGTTTTCTCTTGGCTAATAAAAGAAATTGATGATACATCTCAGCATCTAATCCAAAAAGAGCATTCGATTTTGTAGATCGCCATAAAGTGCTATTCAATCGCCATAATCCTTTTTGCCAATCTAAGTCTACTTTATTTGCCATTACTATGGCTTCAGAAGGATTTAATGGATTAATATTACATCCCATAGCTGCATAAAAGGTTGAACCACAATATTCAGTGAGAAATTCACCATTTAAGGCCCATACACTAATTCGTCTTGGTGATTGGTCCCATTCAGCCACCCAAATCCTATTTTTTGGATCAACCGTAAGCCCAAAAGGTAAAAACATTCCTCTGGGATCATATGGGCCATTGAGAGGTCTCCCCCCTTTCTTACCGATTTCTCTTAAAAAAACTCCATCTTTAGAAAAGACTTTGATATTCATTGCTCTACCCCAATCAGAAATATAAAGTTGATTATTTTGATCTAGAGCAATCCCAATTGGAGCTTCTAGTCCTGTGGTAATAAATGGAGTGATGTTTCCCTGTTGATCAATCTTAACAACGCGATGCCCACTGATCGCATAAAGTAGCCCATCGTTTGCTGCAACTATGCCTGTTGGTTTATCAATAGAAAGCGTGCGGATACTATTGGCTTCATCGTCTAAAATAAGAATCTTGTTTTCAAAAAAAAGAGAACAATAGAGCATATTCTTCCAAGAAGCTATTCCCATCACTTGTCTTTGGCACCATGCAGCATCTAGTGTCCCATTTTCAATCGCTTCTCCTTCTAGGGCCTTAGGAGGGGGAGGCTTAGAAATATCATAATGATAAATGACCTTATAAGGCATATTATCTTTAAATAAAACGGGATCGCCATTTTCGGCATTAAAACGAACAAGCCGAATTTCTCCAGGAGGAACTCCATAACTATTGATTGTTCCTCCAATGACCATATAAAGATAGGATCTAAGCCTAGTAATCATTCCTCCAACAATTCCGCCATTGCCCCATTTTTTGCGACCATTCAAATCAAGAGCCATAACGGTACAGGCCCCCTCTGCCAGTGCGGCAGAAACAAAGATACTATTTTTATCTGAGGTTATTGACAAAGGGTTCTCATGATTTGATAACCATCCCCCACGACCATCGGGGGTTAGCCAGGGGGGATCTCCAGGATTTCCAAAAGAAAATTCGTAGTGGAGTGTGAACGGCTTATGAAAAATACCTCTTAAAAAATATTCTCCAGGAGAGACTTCTTTTCCATCATCATCTTTCCCATCCCACCAGTCAATGTTTCTTCCAGCTTTCCTTGGAACATCCCCAATAAGATTTCTGATTCTATTGCCCTGTTTATCATCTATTACAAGGCTTACATTGGCGTCTGATGGTAAATCGTAGCTAATTTGAATATTCCCATGAGTAGAAAATTGTTGAAAATCTTTTTTTTCCTTTATTTCATTGACCTGATTTAGAGAGAAAATATGTCCTTCTTTTGAAAATTCTATTTTTCCCCAAGCTGAGGGATCGGTCCAAAAAAAAGCCCGAAGTGGATTTTGTGGATTCACTAAATCAGCAAACCTATGTTCGGGCCAGTTTTTGCCTTTTAGACTTCCCCAAAAAAATTCTAACCCGCATAAAAGATGTAATTTCTCAATAGAAAAATTATTTAATGAAGTGAGCCCTAAGATCTTCCAAGGAATTGCTATTTCTTGGCAATAGCCTTTTGCATCTTGATTTTTCTTAAAAGCAACTTCTACCCCCATCCTGCTTCCATCATTGACATCGACTGCTTTGGAATCTTTATCCCACATTCCAAAATGAAGGCTAACCCATGGCTGATGTTTGGGGGTATAATACCAAGAAGTAACATGCACTATGGTGGATGGAGACTTTATCCGGATTTGAACAGCATCTCCTTTCCATCCTCCTTGAGGATCAACCTCAGGATTTATCCAGTTTTCCATGGGGCTAAGGTCATGGAAGCGAAATGAAAAATATAGGTTCTTTTGGTCATACATAGAAGCTACTTCGACAGAATGGGTCTGTTGAAGAGTTGATAGATCATAACAACAAAGAAGAGTTCCTGAAAGGTCCCATTCTTTTAAGTCCCCATCGATTTGTACAGTTTGTTGAGCCGGAATAGAAATTAGCAAATGATTGTCTGTTTGCTGGCCAAAGAGAACTAAGGGGAAGAAAAGAACAATAAATCCTATTAAAAAGATAGCCAATTTTTTAAGATTTAAATTGGTCAGAAGAAAAATCATTTCTTTTGAATTATTGATTAGAGATCACAATTAAATCAGTTGCTGTGGGGAGTCCTGGGCAAGCCCCAGCTCCCCAAACTTTCTTATAGCTTAATCCAAAAAGAGCGTTAATCTGTTTTGCGCCAGAAAGAACCATTTTCCAAGATTTCCCTCCATCTTCTGTTTTAAACATTGATTCAGCTAATTGCAGATAATTATTATTTTGAACGGCTGCATACCCTCTTCCAAGCTGATCAAACCACAGAGCGGTTATAGCTCGAGTTGTCGGAAGTTGATAAAGCTTCCAGGTTTCTCCCCCATCTTCTGTAGCAACTATTTTCCCTTGATCTAAGCCTATCCAACCTTTCCAACTAGTGGCAAAGAAAAGGGAATACGGATAAGGAAGGCCTGGGGGCAGGAGAATTTCTTTCCATGTTTCTCCTGAATCTATACTTTTCAATAAATAAGGAGCTGGTCGTTTTGAGCCAAGAATATAGATAGTAAAGCCCATCCTTTCTTTTACATCTCCTGGAATAGCCATTTTTAAAGAACCAAAGAAAGTCTGTTCCTTCCAATTTTTCCCTCCATCAATACTCCAATGGCTAGCAAAATCATTACAAAGAACGAATCGTACTGGGCCTTTACAATAGAGAGCTCCATAGCCTTGCAGTTTTCCAGGAAGAATTTCTTCCCAACTTTCTCCATCATTCGTTGAATGCCAGAGCCTTGCCCAAGCCTTTCCATGTTGACCTTCAAGTAACCAAATCTCTCGGGGACTAGTCAGTTGGATGTGATACCATCCTCCTTCATTTTTCATTTTTTGCCAAGTTTTTCCTCCATCCATGGTCTTATATACCCCACTATAACCACAGGTCCATCCAATCTGTTCATTCCAAAACTGAATATCAAGAAGTTGTCCTGAATAAGTGACTTTGTCGTCTGTTCCTTGTGTATTTGTAATTATAAAACCTTGGGAAGGCCCCTCTGTTTTTTCTTGAATAGGAAAAACCAATGGGCAACCCTGCCATACTCCAAAAGAAAAGCAGTGGAAGATTAATTTGAATGAAAAAAAAATTATTGGAAATAATCTTATTATCACTCTTTCAAACAGTTTTAATTTCTTTTTGTTTAAAAGAAATGAATATCAAAAGAAATATAATATCTATAAGAACAACGAAGCTTCCATCAATTAAAAACAATAAAGCAGCCGTTTTTGGTTGAATAAAAGAAAAAAAGAGGATTTTTCCTGCTGATATCCATGAACTGAAAAACCGATGAGTTGCTTTACCCCATGCAGAGAGAATAGTGTCCATTGCACAATAAATTATTCCAAAATAAGCAGAAAATAAAAAAATGATAAAAGTATTTGGATATTCAAAAATATAATGATGATAATATTTATTAGCCAGGATATAAACACCATAAAGAAGGATTGAAAATAAAATGTCTATTATTGCAATAAAAAAAAGGTATTTTTTAGCTTTGAAAAATCGTTCAGTAATAGCATGAATAAGACGCAATTTTCTTCCTATATAATTATTTAGCGGACCAAATGCCAGCAAAATAATTTGATTGCATCTTTGAAAAATAGAATATATTGCCACTACGGTGTCTGTAGCGAACAATGCACCAAATAAAGTTCCACTCCAATGTGCTATCGAAAGCAAAACACTGCTTTGAAGAGAAGGGAATACGAATTTCCATAGTTCATTACGAATATTTTGAGTGATAATTATATTATTTATATTCTTTGAGGAAAGCCGATTTTCTATTTTATTTAAAAAATATCCACATAATAGCCATCCTAATCCATAAGAAATAAAGTCGATGCAGAAAAGAGTCATTAGGCTAACAGAGAAACAAAAAAAATATAGAATGATAATCAAACAAAAGAGTCGGAATATTGGACTAAAAGTTTGCAGCCAACTATAATGATTAAATTTTCCAAGGGCATATAAAAAAGAAAGACAAAATGATTGACGACTTTGCAATAAGCCTACAAGGAAAAAAGCATTGATTAATGTTAATGGTATTTTTTCAAAAAATTTTCCTTTATAATGGAAAAGAAAAATAATCACCCATAATAAAAGTCCCATTATTAGAATGAGTCGGACTGAAACATTGAGGCTTTCTTTTTTATAAGTCTCAAAATGGGCTTTGTTATTTTCATCTTGAGCAGCCAAGACTTGGATTGCTGAAGAAACTCCTCCGTCTGTCCATACATTCACTAGAAATGTAATGGCTTGTGCAATCGCGTAGGATGCAAATATATATTTAGGAGTTTTTGCTACTAAAAGAAATATACTTAAGGCGTTAGTCAAAGAAACAATACCAGAAGAACTCCATAATGGAACTAGAATAGGAAAATGTCTTTTGAATAGAGAAAATATTTTACTATAAAATTCTAAGGAGGAAAGAAGTCTTACACTATTTAAGTAGTTCACATTTAGATTTATGTTTGTTGATAATTTCTATAAATGATTCTTCAAGTTTTATTGTAGTTTTTTCAATAGAAAATAGATCTTCAGCTATTTTTTGTCCATTTTTCCCCATTGTAAGCCGCAGAGACTCATTGCTTAATAGTTCGATGCATGCTTTGGCTATTTCTTCCACATTACAAGAGACAACTATGCCAGCATTCCCTTGTTTAACCTCCCTCCAAATGTTCACCTTATTTGAGATAATCACAGGAATGCCTGCAGCCATGGCTTCAACGACGGCTATTCCGAAGTTTTCTGTATAGGAAGGCAAAATGAACACATCTGCATCGGCAAGAAGCGCTATTTTTTTATCACCAGTAATCATTCCAGTAAAGATTACATGTTTTTCAAGGTTAAATTCTTTGATCCAATTGGAAACCTCTTTCCCATACCCTTCATTATCGGGTCCTGCGAGGATAAGGACAGCCTCTTTGTGCCTTTGTATAATTTGAGAAAAAGCAGGAATAAGAAGATCTAGACCTTTTTTAAAATTTATTCTTCCAAAAAAAAGTAAGATTTTATGTTTAAAAAGATTGTATTGGCCTCTGAAAAGGCCCTTTAGAGGATATCTATGTTGTTTAACATCAATGCCAAGTGGAATGATTATCCCAGGAGCCTTTAGTTTTAATGGAAGTGTTAATTGTTGTTCTTCTAAAGAAGTATAATGAATAGCTGAAGCATGGTTTAGATTTGGAAAATCAAACAATTTTTCATGAGGAAATTTTAACAACCGCTTTTTCTTAAACAAGAAAGGATCAAGCGAACCATGAGGATTCATCACATAGGGAATATGATATTTGCGGGCATAGTAAGCAGCAATTGTTGGAGGAAATCTATATAGAGAATATATATATACTATATCATAATGTGATATAGTTTCTAATAAATATTGCTTTAAATGTATTGATAAATAGTATTTTCTAAAATACGATATCGAATGAAGAGTTATTGGAAAATAGTATATTTTATATCCATCTTTTTTTATAGCTTGATTTAAT
This sequence comes from Methylacidiphilum sp. Yel, assembly GCF_004421185.1. Taxonomy (GTDB): domain Bacteria; phylum Verrucomicrobiota; class Verrucomicrobiia; order Methylacidiphilales; family Methylacidiphilaceae; genus Methylacidiphilum. The sequence goes on from NZ_LXQB01000045.1 coordinate 16,411, forward strand.
GGAACGTCAAGCAAAGAATCGACATTATCATTTGTAGTATAGATAGTAACTTGATGGCCTCGATCAGCTAAAGCTTTAGCCTGATTTAGGCAAGCAAAAGATGGACCTCCATGACGAAGAGAAAGGCTACAGATAACCTTAAGAATATGCATAGATAATTAAGATACTAAGATCCCAATGATAAAATTTATATTTTATCAAAAAATATTGCATTTTTATTTTAATGATTAATTAAGAACAAAACTTTGTTCGAAACAAAACATTAGGAGTTCTCCTTGAAGAAAAAGAAGAACTATCAATCCGAGAAGCTACTAGACAAAACCCGGTAAAAATCCATCCATAGCCGTTTGTTGTTCCTTGACCGGTAATTTGACCATTGAAAAGAATAGGACTAACAAAAAAATATAAAATCAGAGGCAATGGATTTTTTAATAATGCTGTCGCTTTCCAACATCTTAATCCAAGATAAATCACAAGGGAAAGTCGGTAAATTAAAAAAATAAGACCAAAAAGTGGACCAAGCTCATAAATATGCCTACTCCAATCATCTTCAACATATAGAGATTGTTCTCCTTGTAATATTGTAAAAGCATTTCCGGCTGTGCCAAGACCAAATCCTAATAAGGGGACTTTATCCAATACATCAAAAAACCTGACTAAATCCCCAGCAATTCTTTCAAGCATAAGAAATCCTCCTTCATATTCCGCTGCGCCCGTCCATCTTTCAACCATTGCTTCAATAACGTTAGAAAAGATAGTCAAAGAAAGGAAGCTCCCTACAATTATCATAATAATAAGAGTAATTATAAAATTGAATGACTGCCTGTTTAAGCCAGATTTAAGACCAGCGATTAGAGAACCAATTAAGACTATAAAACACATAAAAAAGGCTGTTCTACTTCCTGAAACTAAGATGTTAACCAGAACTGCGCATCCAACTATCCAGGTTAAATATCCTTGAAGAAATTTCTGATTTTTGTTTTTAAATAACAGGTAAATGAAGAAGCTAAGGCAACTTGCTATAAAAAGAGCCTGACCCCCTGCTTGTGTAAAAGTACCATGGGCTCGCGAAATTTCCCCATATACCCCTAGATTTTGATATGCTAATTCCGGGTCTTGTGCAAAACCAGCGTTAATAGGTGAGTCACCAGGGGAGATAGATTGAAGAAAACAAAGTGGAGCCACAGGGATAGAAAATAGTAAAGTCCATTTAGCTACTTTATCTAACTGTTCTTTTGAAAGAACCCTTTCCATGAGGAAAGGCAGAGGAATGTACAAAAAATAGTTTCTTAGTCCATAAAATATAATCATAGGAGAAATTTCTCCAAAAAAAGATTCATACAAAGCCAGTATCAAACCAATGACACCTAGAGATAAACCTGCTAAATAGAAAGGATGAGGTCTTGACCATAAATTTAGTCTTATTCCAAGCCAATAAGCCCAGATCACAAAAGGATCTCTAATAAAAAAAAGCGCTCTTCCATAACCAGGGAAAATCCATTTTCTTAGAATCCCTTCAGTTAAAAGCAACACGTAAATACCTATAAGAATCCAGCTTAGAAGCTCTTTTCTTTTTTCAAGAAGTTGGAGATTACGAGTAGGATTCAAATAGGATTTTTTGAAGTACATTATAATAATTCTCTCCAATAATTTCTTTTGTAAATCTTTTAAGATGATCTTTTGCGTAAAGCCGTAATGAATAAAATAGATCTGGATTTTTAATGAGCTCTTTAATTTTGTTTGCCAATTGAAGCACATCTCCATTGGGATACGTAAGCCCACAAGGCCCGATGGCTTCTTTAAGACCCCCTCCTTCAGTACCAATGACAACACAGCCTGAAGCAATACCTTCTAGAGCCACAATCCCAAACGGTTCGTTCCAAATAGAAGGTACAACCAAAATCTTATGTTTTTTCATAAGATCAGCAACTTCTTGTTGTGTTTTAGGGCCTAAAATACTAACTTTTTGTTCTAGATCATTGGCTTTTACAAAAGCTATTAGATTGGCTTCCTCAGGTCCGTATCCAACAAAACTAGCCGTGAGATTTATGTTTTCTTGCTTTAAGAGTATCATGGCCTCCAAAAGATCTTTTGCTCCTTTCCCATCAACCATTCTTCCCACAAAAAGGAGGTCCTTTTGTCGATTTTCTTCTTTTGGTAAATCAAAAAGGCTATTATCATAGAGATTAGAGATTACTATGGCTTTATAAGGAAGATGATCAGCAATAGCTTGGCTTACTCCAATAATGATGTTAGCTTTTTTTAGGATCCATTTATATAAGAGTCCTTTGAATCCTTTAAACGAAAGCCAATTTTGAATTATTATTCCATAGGGTTTGTGTAATAGGGCAGAAGCAAAGCAAAGTTTGATTGACAAATGGTTATGTAATATTACGTCGGCTTGAAAAGTCGCATGAAAAACACTAAAAGGATTTATTTTTCGAATCACACGAAAAGAAAATGGTTCTTTTCCTGAATAATGTGTAGAGGTAAGAACAGAGATAGAAATGTTTTTTTTTTTCTAGTTCTTGAGCTAAAAGTTGTGCAAAAGTTTCCATTCCTCCTATTTGAGGCCAAAAATAATAGCTTGATAATAAGAGCTTATATTTTTTTTTATTCATTAATGGGATCCGAACAAGAATGATTGTTTTTTGGGAGATACATCACTGATTTAAAAGCATAGACAAGCTGATCTACACATCTTTTAATACTATAGGATTCTATAATTTCTTTACTCTTTTGTCCCATTTTTTTTCTCATCGATTCATCATTGATAAGTGTTTTAATACAATCTGCTAGTTTGTGAACATTATTTGCTGGAAAAACAAATCCATTTTCTCCATCCTTAACTAAATCTCCAACACATCCAACAAGATCTGAAGCGATAACAGGAAGACCAAAATTCATAGCTTCGTTGATCACAAGTCCCCAGGTGTCATGTGTGGAAGGTAAGACAAATAAGTCTGATGCACTATAAGCTTTTGAGATTTCTGATTGATTAAGAAAGCCTGTAAAATAGACGTTTTTTATTTTATCCCTTGTAATTTTTTCTTCCATTACGTTTCTTAAAGGTCCATCACCTACAACTAAGAGATTGCAAGGCAATTGGGTTGCAACAATCTGAAATGCTTCTAAAAGAAGAAGTGGACATTTCATTTCTACTAATCGACCACAGAAGAGGATTATGGGGTAAGGATTAACTATTCCTAAATCTTTTCGAATATTGTCTTTATATGGGAAATATTTTTCATATTGTGTTTGAAAGTATTGATTATCTGCACAATAAATTGCTGGGTATAAACGTGTTTTTGGAATACCATAATATTCAAGATATTTTTTATTCGCCTCTCCAATATACAAACCATAAGTTTGGCTTAATAGAAATCTTAAAGGAAAGTATTTTATTATTTTCTTCCAGTTTTTTCTTTTGTGGAACAATACGTCTTCTGTTCTAAGAAATGATATTCTTTTGTTAAAGCTTTGAAGCAGTACCGCAAACCAATTTATAACAAGATAATATCCATGTATCCATATGATATCGTATTTTTCTTTCCATAGGTGTGCTAAGATATCAATTCTTGGAGAATTATAAAAACAATTAGGGATTTCAAGCAGATTACTTTTGGGAAAACTAACCCAGTGATAGCCTTCAAAATAAGATACATTATAGTTAATATCTCTAGAATAATTATTTTTGTGAAGTTTCCCTGTTGTTTTTAATGTATAGTATATAACAGTAAAAGAAATATCTTTTATTTTATGTAATTCTTTATAAATAGGAATAAAATAGTGTATAGGATGTGAAACTAAATGAGCAACTCTAATCATTTTATACTTAATCCAATAAGAAAAGTTTCATCTAAAAGCAGGTTTCTTTCTTCAAGATTCAAATAAAAAGAAAAATACATATCACTAATTTTTTTACCTATTTTATTGGGTTATTGGGAGAAAATCTGAAGAAAAAATAAAAAAAGCTACCGCTTTTCCCTATATACTTATTGAAAAATAGGGGCCATTTCTACAGAAGATGGAATGACCAATATTACTTTTTAGCTATTTTCCCCCTTAAATTTCAACTGAATTTTTAAGATATTGTTTATAAAAATCAAGAAAATTTTATGAATAAAACTCGTTTATTGAAAAAACTTATTACAAAAAGAAAATGAATATATTCGCTTATAAAGAAAATATACTAATAGCTATTCAAGATGCAATGTTACTACTTGAGGCTAAGAAATAAGTTTTTTAACATATCGAAGTTTTAAAAGGATTATAAGTGGAGGATAAAAAATGACTTCGAAACGAATGAAAAAAGAAAAGGTTTTTTTTTCCTATCGAAACTCATGGTGTTCTTAATGCTACAGAAATGCCAGGTTTTTTGGGGAGTTGGTAAGGAGAGTTTTTTCAAGGTTCTTTAGAGAGTTTAATGTTTAGTCTTAAATTTGTTATGCAATTGAGATTGAAAAAGGATGAGTCTTTCATTAGTTGAGCTTTTATTTAAATTTTCTCTAGCTATTTAAGAGGTGGCTGCTAGCTGATAGACTCGTTAATTCTCTATCACAAAAAAAATTTAGGAAATTTCTTTTAAAAACATAAAAAGTATGTATTAAGGCTTTATCTTTATGAATTTGCCTATGGTTAAGAGTGCATTATCTTTTTTTTCGTGTGATTCGAAAACTTGTGGGTGAAGTATGACATGTCTCAGGAAGTGTAGGCGTATGCTTTTGGCCACTTTTCGTATGGCACCTTCGGGTCAGAGTCAGCTCATAATCAGTCACCAACTCTGGCTTACAGCTTTCCATCAAAAGCTCCACAAGCCTGTCCACATGAAGAGCCAAAAGCTCCTTGCGCTTGAAGATCCTCTATCGTCCGCTGTTTGATTTTCCCTCGATCGTAGTGGCTTTTCACAAGTTGAACGTACTGGTCCACTTTCCCGCTTGAGCCGCCGAATTGGAACGATACGCAGAAACATAAAGAGACATTATCCTATAATGTTGATCTATTTATTTACTTTAAAAGGTTTATTCATAATAATTATTTATATTCATAATGTATCACTATGTTTTCAGCAAAAATGGCTCCCTCTCCTCTGGAGCACCCCCAAAATCAGGCGATTTTCACAAAACATGGGCTAACGGCTGGCTTACGAGCAAGCGATGCGAGAGGCAGCTGTAGCTAAGATTCGGGAAAAAGCTCTCAGAAGCTCGCTAAGCGGGTAGAAAACGCAAGAGCTTCGTCATCCAGAAAAGATTGGGGCTACTGCGCTGAGCGCATCCTTTGGGCCCATCACGGGCATCGCTATTTCCGCTGGAGCCTCCGTTCCGGTCGGTTCCAGTTCTGGCGAAAAAGCCTTTGGAAGAGCAAA
>NZ_LXQB01000045.1:21806-40961 GCF_004421185.1 Methylacidiphilum sp. Yel
AGAGGCCGTCTGCGCTTACAAGGCGCTTACCCAAGTGGAGCGGGCCTTTAGGAAGTTAAAAGATGTCCTAGAGATGCCTCCAATCTATCCCCATGATCCGAGAGCTTGTCCAGGCCCATGGCTTTGTCGCCGCCTTGGCCTTCTTGCTTGACCGGCTATTGGAGAAAAAACTTAAGGCAGCCAAACTCCCCTTTTCCCCCGAAGAGGCCCTGACTCACCTACGCACCGTCCAAAGACGCCCAAGGCAGACATCGCTGGCACCAAACACCGCGGAGTCACGGCGGGAAACCAATACGCACGCCGAATCCTTTCTGCCTTCCGAGTTGGCCGCTTAGTGCCTTGGAAACCCAAAAATAGCTCCTAAAACCCTCGCATAGCGACACATTAAAAAAAATCTCATTGATAATCAGCACGTTACAAAAGTTTTACCAAACATAGGCTAGGGACTCTTTGGGAGGAGTTAGTTTTCCGGAGCTTTTGGAGGCTGTTTTTAAAAGCCAGCATGCTCGTTTGCTTGCAGAGAGGGCTTTGTCCTTGTGGACAATTGACCAATTTGTCCAGAGAAATGAACAGACAATAGCCTGGTGGCTATAGACAACTACGTCCTTGATTGTCGGAGAAAGCAGATTCGGCCGGTCTAGAAGAAAACGGTCAAGTTCGGATTGATTGCCGCTTTCTTCAGCCGGTGTATTGGACGCTTGGGCGTATCTATTTATAAGAATTAGCTCTTTGGAGCCCTAGAACCCCAAAATAACTCCATAACCGCCACATACTGAGACATTGAAATAAAGCACATCGATAACACCATGTTACACCACCAAACATGGGCTAGACGCGATCCAATCAAAAACCATGGCTATCAATAAATCGAATCACCTCATCCGCGAGTGCCTGCTTTTAGAAAAACTCTTTGAAGGAGTACACTTGTAGATATTTCTTCATACCAATGCAAGTCCTCCAGTTCATATACCTGTTCATCCAAATTGATGAGTCCGAATTAGATCCAATCCAGTTCGAGCCACTGTGTAAGCTAACTGTTTTCTATACTCACCGTCTCTTTTTCTTTCTTTCCAGGAAAGAGCTCCCCCTATGCCATGGTCTCACCTTCAACTGAGTTGAAAAATCATCCTATGCAAAAACATGCAAGCATTACACCATTCGCCGGAGAGACCACCGCCGTATCAAAGAGATGCGATCTGCTTATATTCGTGACTGGAAACGCTCGATTGTCCAGTTCACAATCGATCCTTCCGAATGGCAACAGTAGTTTCACACGCATGCAGGGTTTGCGGCTTAAAGCCTCGAAAGACGAAAAGGCTATACAAACCTAAAGACTGTACTAGCCTAGCCACGCCACGATATTCCGCCTTATCGGTATCATCAAAAATAAGAATACGAGGCAGATTTTCACGTTGCAAAGATATGACTCCATCGAGTGCACTCATCCTGTCGCTGCCATCGATGACAATCACGCTCCACTGTCCCCCGCGCAATCGCTCCAGAAACGATTTGGTATTTCCCAAAAGCACAGCTCCCTTTATCTTTTGTCTTCTAGCTGCCATCTCTCTTTCCAACCACGTTTTCCATGCTTCAGATTCTTCGATGGAACATATATATTCTACCCGATTGCAAAACCACAATGTCGAATAACCAGAACCAAGTTCCAATACCCTGTCCTGATTATTTAACTTACTATCCACTAATCGGATAGCTTCAAATACCCACCACGGCTGACTCAACCATCGCTTTCTAATCCGAGAAAGAATATAGGTTACTACCGCCATCCCAATACCGAAACTTGCTGGAAAGCCACAAAATTCCCCAGTCTCAGTATGAAAACGGGTTGCTCTGTACAAATCCGGCGACCATATTTTTTTTAAACGCATAAATCGTTGTTTCCATCTATCTACAATTTCTACAGACGTATCCGTAGATACACATTGAAAAAGATTGATCGCATGTCATCAGTGGCACTCAACACTCAGTCAATAGACAATATTCAATCTTTTTCCTTCGCCCAAGCATTTCCGTCATTCGCTTGGAACAACAATATAACTTGCTATAGAGGGCTATAAAACCTTAAAAAGATAATTTAGAAATCCCTTTTTCATTCAATAATCCCCGTAGAAAACCTAAAGACATGGTTTTTGCATAGGCCCATTGTTTTTTTAATATATAATTGATTAACTCGCGAACGAAAACTAAAAATCGAATGCAAAGGAATAAACATTGACTAATTAGTCCATAATTTTTCTTAGCAAAAAGAAATTGATTACGATACTGATAATATAAAAATATTTTTGATTTATTCTGAGATTCGCTCCTAATTTCACTAGGATGATGTAATATTGAAATTGTATTTACAATTACAATAGAAAAACCGGCTTTTCTTGCTCTTGTACAAAAATCATGTTCATCCCAATATAAAAAATAGTCTTCATCAAAGAACCCAATTTTTTCCAAAACTTCTTTTTTAACTAATAGACTAGCGCCATGTGTTGAATGAACGAAGTACACTTTTTGATCCTTAGGTCTATATTGTGGAATGCCCCATAGATTTCTTGGCCTAAGATTTTCTTCTTGCCATTTACCATTTCCAATTGGTGCTAAAACTCTAGGCCCGATTATACCTATATTTAGAGTTTCATAGCCTTTCACTTCTTCTAAGATTTTATCCAAAAAAAACCGAGGATAAATCACATCAGGATTAGAAAAAAGAAGATAATTCGGGAAGTAATTGTTAAAAGTATATATCCCTTGGTTAAGGGCGTGCGCATAGCCTTTGTCTCTATCCAATTGTAGTACTTTTATAGGAAGAATATTTTGAGGAATTTTTTGTATTTCACATAAAAGATCAACAGTCCTATCTTTCGATCCAGAATCAACAAAGACAATCTTTTCTATTTGATGCTTACATGTCAATTGTTGAAATGATTCAAGTAATGGCTTTAAGTCTTTTTCAGAATTCCATGTTGGCACAATAATTCCTAGTTTAAAAATGTTTTCCATATAAACAAATTTAGATTTAGTTGATTAAAGCTTGATTTTTTAATACGAGCTAATGTAATAGCTAATCCTACCAATGTATAGAAATATTTTCCTTTTCTGTTATTCTAGTTCAAAATCTCTAATCAAAGAGATTAAAACAAAACTAAATCTTTTGGATTAATCAAATTATCAGCATACACTTAGAAATTTCTCTACCAATGTGCCTCTAAGGTTTCTTAAAATTTAATCTTAACATAACTTTCGTTAAGCATCAAAGTTAAGATCTCGCCTCCCTTTTAATATCAGTTTTGCTTTTTTCTTTATCTAGCATGCCAAAATGTTCTAGAATCGAATATAAGAATATTTATTGAATTGATATTTAATTAATATGATAAATGATTTCCTTTTAATCTTTTCAGATTGAACAAAGGATTATAAACATCTTTAATGATGCTTTTTGCATAGAACTGCCAGTCAAGAAATCTCCTTGCCTTTTCAAAAGCATGTCTTGACATCTCTATCCGCAATGACTGATCTCTATACAAAATCTCTAATTTTTCAGCTATTTTCTCTGAAGAACGAATAGGAATAACGTATCCATTTATCCCTTCTTCTACAATTTCAGATGCCCCGATATTTGTTGTTGTAATCACAGGAAGGCCACTTGCCATTGCTTCGATGATTACATAACTAAATCCATCTTCGATTGAAGGAAGAACAAAAACAGAAGCATTACGGAAATAATAAGAAACTTTATCCCAAGAACAAAACCCCAGGTAAGTAAAACAATCTTCATATTTTTTTAGGATAGGTTTCATAATAGGATCTATTGCACCAAGCAAAAGAAGTTCCGCTTGCGGTAGCCTCAGTCTTTTCCAAGCTTCCAGGAGGTAAATCTGCCCTTTTCGAGGAGTAATTTGTCCAACACAAAGAACTTGGAATATTTTTTGGGATTGATCTTCTTTATTAAACAATGCCGGACAAAAGCGTCTAACATCTACTCCATAAGGAAGAACAAAAATTTTTTCTATGGGAAATCCCTGAGCCACAAATGAATTTTTAACCCAGACTGAAGGAGCTAAAAGAAAATCGATCTGTTCTATTTCTTCAAGCCGCCATTTTTCTCCTTTCCAGAAATGATTTCGTTTTGGAAGACTTAACCGTTCGTGTTCTTCTTCAAGCAGGCGATTTAATATAAAAGGATGACTGTTTACGGCTTCCCCTAAAACGATACTGCCTTCTCTGTGTGCTTTATGAATAATGTTTCTTGCGGCTCCATGAAGCATTATATGCCATAATTCAGCAGCATTCCAATGCGTTAAAAGCTGTTTTTCCCAAAGAGAAATATAAAGGGGAGCAAATAAAGAATAGAGAAGTTTGGTTCCTAATAATCGACTATGGAGTCTTAGTAAATATTCCTTAAGCCAAAGATTGATCTCTTGTCCTTCTGAAAGAATTTTTCTATCAAAACGATGCGAATAATAAAAGCATTTCAAAATGCCTTCTTTTGCTAGGTAAGGAACATAGTTGTGAAAATGGAATCTCCCACAAACGGCAATATTAACTTTAGAAGCAATGGACATAGGATTTTTAGATAAATACTAGAAATTTTAAAAAATTATAGGTATAGACGAAGCGATTATAAGTTTTGATTTTTATTTTCTTCTGAATGGCTTAAAAAGATCTGAGCACAAAAAACTAAGCATAAAAGATTAGCCATTGTAACAAGGTTAAAGTTAGCTATTCCTTGAAGAAGCCCACCAATAAACGAAAAATAACTACCTGCCACAAGTATTTTCGTCTTTTGGTCTTTTTCTAACCTAATATTTTGCCATCCCCTAAACAGAACAATGAAAATAAGAACTAGAAAAAGCAAGAGGCCTACAATCCCAGTATCTGTTAAAAGCTCGATATAATCACTCTCTGCATGAGTCACACGCATGGGTCCAGGGAAGATAGTCCTTACTAAGTTAAAAGCTTCTTCAAATGTCCCAAGCCCAGAACCTGTTAAAGGAAACATTCTCCAAAGCTCAAGAGCTTCCTTCCATAGAGCAATTCGACTACTTTCTTTAATATCCACAGCTTCTTCTACAAGCCGTTGCGTTGCCCCAATAAAAATATCAGAAGCCATCCATAATGCCATAACAATAGAGCCCACCATAAAGGCTCCAACTAATAAAGTCTGTTTCATTCCCTTCTTTTGTTCTTTTGCATCCAAAGAAAACCATAGACCCATAAGCGAAAGGGCTAAAAGCATACTTACCATCGCTCCTCGGGAACGAGAGATGAGAATCCCACTTGCCACAATGAGAAGAAGGCATGGGAAAAAAAGCTTTTCGAATAAATAACTAAAGGAAAGATTTTGAAGGCCAGTTGTCAAACTGCCTTTTATTGCCAATCTTTGTTTATTCGGTCTGTAGGATTGTTCTTTATATAAAAGATAGCCTATACCTAGGGGAATAAGTAATAAAAGAAGACCTCCCAAGTGAGTCCTATTTACATAAGGACCAAAAGGATCCCCGCCTTGAGTCAAGGTCCTTGACCAAAAGATCTTCCCATTCCAGGTTGCTCGTTGGATGATTGCAAAGATCGATAGCAACGAACCATTGACCAAAGTAGCATAGATCCAAAAATCTCTTTGTTCAGGAGATTTTTTAAAAATTTGATTTACAATAAAACCAAAAAGAATAATTCCGCTAAATTCTAAAGTATAAAAGAATGATTCAGAGGGATTGATAGAAAGGGGGATCCAACCCATTTCTTGGGTTGTAGCCGAATGTCCAAGCAGTAAAAGGGTCGTCTTTTCTAGTTCATATCTTTTAGGAGATAAAAATTGAATGAGAGTTGGAGGAAAAGGAATTTGTTCTATAAATATCCATAAAATGATAAACACAACAACACTCATTAATGGAAAAGAAAAAGATAACTTCAGTTTAGCGTGTTGCTTCCACCAGATCATTCCTCCTAAAAGAATCAGACAAAAAAGCAATATTTTTGCCCACGCTTCAACGGATCCAAAAAGCCAAGGAGAAATTATCAGAACCAAAAACAACAAGCCTTCAGGTTGAAGGAGACTCTTCAGAAGATTTTTCTTTTGGTTCACCAAAGGGGAGATCCTCTCCCTCCTGTTCTTCTTCTCCTTCAGATCCATCTTTTGGGTTTTCTTCTTGATCAAATTCTGTAAGGTAAATTTCATCAATCCATACAGTTCCATAGACAGGAATTTCCCATTCAGTAGTAGCCTTCCATCGAATCCTTAACAAAGCGATTATATCCTCATTTAAATTTTTTGTTTTACATGAATATTCTTTCCAATCGTCTAAATTTTTTAGTGGGGATGTTTTTCCATAGGAAAACTCCTCCTGAGGATCATAAATCTCAAGAATAACTCCTGAACTGCTTAATAAACCCTTGGTTAATCCTTTTGCCGACAAAATATATTTTTTTTTCTCTTTTAATGCAATTCGTTGTTCGGCTATCACATAATCTCTATCCGGAGGAAGACCATTAAATTTAACTCTAAAAGAATATCTTCCAGAAAAAGCTTTTTGCGAATCTCTTTTGATTTGATAAAAAGGTGACTTATAGATTTTCCAATCAAAACCCCATCCTATAAAAGGCTTTTCAAAACCTCCGTTCCATAGCAATCCTTGAATAGGGAAAAAGAGATCCCACGCCCTACGCGCTTCTTGATAGTCTTGTTGTTGGATAAAAGTTTCAACGTAGCTTTTAAAGAGCTTAGGATCTATGTTATTTTTATGCTTAGAAAGTTGATGCCAGATTTCTTTTGCTTCTTCAAGCCATCCTTCATTTAAAGCAATCTCTAAGTAACTAGACCAAATGTATAGATCAGTAGTATCTAATAATAGTTTGCTCCCATTTTCTCCATAGATAGACTTAAGCAGATATATAGTTGTTTTTCTAAGATTAGGATCCGTTTTAAAAACGAACTTTAATTCCGGGATTATCAAATCCGTCTTATTACATTCAATAAGAAGTTCAGCAATCTCTATTCTTTTAGTACTAATAGGTCCAGAAATTTTCCTAACCCATTGTAAAATTTGGAATGCTTCTTCCAATTTGTCTTTGTTGATTTTATCTTTGGCTAGTTGAATCCATAAAGAAGAATTTAATGGCTGAAATAAAAATTTGTTAGAAGAAGAAAGAAAAAGGGATGACGAAGAAAGAATGATCCCAATTATTATAAAAATAAATAAAAATAAAGGAGATACTTTAATCACAAGAAACATCAAATCCGTTCGTTTTTATAAAATAATTTATTGATTATGAGTCAGTTGTCTTATCGCTTGATTTTTTCTTGACCCAACCATTCAAGAATCGAAGGGACTGAAAAGGAGAAAGATTTTGGGTTTCATTTTTATTTTGGAGCTCATCCTTAGCTTTGTAAGCATAATAGGAATAATAGGACTGATATGAGCCATCCGTTTTGTTTAGAACCACCCCAAGAATTTTGGTATTCACTGATGCCAAAATTTGCAAATTTTGAAGAAAATCCTTTTTTTCTGTTCGCCCATTTTGAATGACATAAATCAAACCATCGGTAAGTGTCCCAATAATGGCAGCATCAGGCATCCCATGCATTGGTGGCGTATCAATTAAAACATAACCAAAATACTGTCTTACTAATTGAGTCAAATATTGCATGGATTCAGAACCAAGAAGATCTGCTGGATGGATTGCAGCTCTTCCTCCCCCTATAGCCCAAACATTAGGAATAGCCGTCGATTGGATTGCTTCTTCTACGTTCACTTGTCCAGTCAAAATTTCCGAAAGCCCAGGCCGTGGTCTTAATCCCAATACCTTATGAAGCATAGGTCTTCGTAAATCCCCATCTATAATAAGAACAGTTCCCTGCTGTCCTAAGACTGTGGCAAGGTTAACAACCGTACTGCTTTTGCCTTCAGATGGATAAGTGCTGGTAAGAGCAATTAATTGAGGTTTTCGATTAGGAATCGCATAGTGGAGCAAGGTACGAATTTGTCTATAGGCATTACTAATCAAAGATTCTGGTGCGGCATGAGTAGTAAGAGCAAAGGGAATATCCTTTGGAATTTCATCAATCCCCTCTCCTTGGAGAAATTCGACATCTGGAACAGAACCAAGAACTGGCAGCCCAAATTCTTTTTCTATTTCTTCTTTGGATCGAATCCTTGTGTCAAGCTTTGCTAATCCAAGAGCGAGCCCACAAGAGGCAAGCGATCCAAAAACAAGAGCAAAAAGAATATTGCGAGTCTTTTGTGGTTTAATCGGAATTTTCGGAATAGCCGAGGTTTCTACAACTTCAATATTTCCAGAATTAAGAGCAGAAGTAATGTCAGTTTCTTTTAACCTTTTTAAAAGACTTGTATACATTTCCCGATCAGTATCTGCTTCCCGTTTGAGCAAAGCATATTGAGAAAGTAGCCGGCCTTCCTTCTTGACTTTAACCATGGCTTCTTTCCATTCTTCTTCTAAGCTTTCATAATGTTTTTTTGCTGCTTCGTAGTCTGCTTCAAGTTTTTCAATCGTTGCTTCTTTTTCTTCATTAATTTCCTTATTTAATCCTTCGATTTCTGCCTTTATTCGCGACATTTTAGGGTATTCTTCTTTATATATATCTTCTAATTCATGGTATTTTGCTTGTTCTTTAAGTAAGTTCTTTTTTAAGTCGACTGTAAAAGGACTGTCTGGAATAGCGGCCAGCTTACCAGCTTCCATTGCAGATTTAGCTTTTTCTAAATACACTTCTCTTCTAATCATTTCAAAGCGTGCCTTTGACATAGCTTCACTGACTCTATTAAGTTCTTGTTCAGCTGGTGAGCGATCTACCCCGGGAAATTTTACAATGCCTGTTTGTTCTGTAAAGTTCGCTAGTCTTTCTTCAGCCAATGCTAATTTTTTTCTCATTGAATCAAGTTGTTTTGCAAGAAATTGTCTTGCATGTTGATTGGCTTCTAATTTTCGATCAAGACCAAAGGCTATAAAAGCCTCTGCATAGGCATTCGCAATTTGTGCCGCTGCCTCAGCATTTACACTATCAAATTTAATTTTCACAAGTCTTGTGTTTTTTACCGGTTCAATCCGAAGGTTATCAAGAATCCGTTTTGTATATGAATTTATTATAGAGGATGTTTCTTCCTCTTCAGAAGAGTTTTTGGAATGTTTAGTAATTGACGGTTTTTTTAAGCCTAACCAATCAGGATGTTCATCTAAATCTAGACGCTCGACCACCCGCTGCGCTAAAGATCTACTTTTTAAAATTTCAACTTGAGTTTTAAAATAATTTTCATAATCAAAAAGCCCCGCTTGATCTTCACCCACAGACTTGTAGGGAAGGACTTCAGACTTATTAAAATTGATTTTAACCGTGGTAACTCCTTGATAGACCGGTTGTTGGGTAAATGTAAAAATAATAGTAAAAAGTAAAATTAATAAAAAGCTTATTAAGACAATTGCTTTATAACGATAAATTTCCTTAAGTCTATCTTTGAGCCATTGCCCTGTAGAAAAAGAGTAGTAAGGATCAGAAGGAATAGCAGTAAGATTTGAATTAGGATCTTGTATTTGACCTGAAGGAAAATTCTGGTCAGGAATCCTTTGTATTTCTTCCGACATAGATCCTCAATATGGCATAGGCATAAACATTCTAGAAAATATAGTGTCTCTAATCCCCACAAGAACAGCCATCGGCCCATTTGTTCCAACAACCACTACATCCCCTTTTTGCAGAGGAAAGTCATTATAATCCCTTTTTTTTCTACTTAAGTCAATTAGTGTAACTTTTTTTTGACCATTAGGCAATTTCCTATAAATCTTAACTTTAGACATATCCGCTTTGTCATTGGGTCCTCCAGCTTCAATAATCGCTTGATAAGCAGTTATCGTTGCCCCTTTTAGAGCAACACCTTTCGGGGTTTTTACTTCACCACCTACATAGACAGAACCCGCTGGAGGCACTTGGATCACATCTCCAGGGAAAAGAACTAAATTGGTTCTATCTGTTTTCCCATCAATAAGCTCATTAAGATCTATTTCAACAATAAAAGGTTTAATCGGATTTATGACGGGTAGCGCCTTCTTAACCATTCCATTACTCCCATTGTTTTCTTTCAGTAGTCTCATTTCTTTATGGATAGCATCTTGCTCTTGAGAAAGAGTTTTCTTAGCAAGCATTTTCCTTGGGGAACGGATCAGATAAATCGTTGGGGAAGCATCATCCCGTAGTCCTCCAGCAAGTCCTAAGGCATCAACTAGTCTAAGTTGATTAGTCATTTCATAGACTCCAGGTTTATGTACAGCCCCCATGACTGAGATTCTATGACTTTTCATCTCCACAACAGAGACTGAAACTTGAGGATTCTTTAGATACTTTTCCCCAAGCTTTGTCTTAAGAAGCTCGTGAAGCTCTTCAGCCGTTAATCCTTCTATTTGCAGCTGCCCTAAAAGAGGCAAGAGAATTGTTCCAGCAGGAGTGATTCTTGTTTTTATGTCAGAAAGCTCAGGTAAATCTGAAACTCGAATTTCAATCAGATCCCCATCCCCAAGAGGCACCCCACTGTTATCAGTGGTTTGGCTAGCCTGCATAAGAATAATTTCATTAATCTTACTATTCGGATCTTCAGTGGCAGTAGAAACATTGCTAGGAAAATCTTCTTTCTTAGACTTAGCTAAAGTAAATAGACTATACTGACAATAAAAAAGAAAAAAGGAACTCATTAGAAGAATTCCTTTTTTCCACACTCTTCTTCTTATGAGTCCAATCATTTCTCTTTTTTTACTCTACGGGACGGTTGGCGTCACAGGGATAACAGGGGCTCCCGGATGGCTGGTAAAAGCCCCACTAATTCCTGCGGCAGTAAAACCAACAACCCCAGCACCCAAGGTCCCTAAAATGATCGCAGCAAGCCTCCTTCTCTTCTTCTTCTTATTGGTATCATTATTGTCATCGGGTGGATCATCATAAACAAACAATCCATTACTTACAAACCCCATGTACTTGCCATGCTTCTCAAACAAAGGCTTTGCTCCGCCGGGTAATTTAGGCACCTTGCTTAAAGAATTTTGACTTATAGGATGAGCAAGCGGAGGGACAATACCAGGAGCAGAAACAAATCCTCCACTCTTAGTCATATACCCTACACAATGCCCATCAGCTCCAAAAAGAGGAACTGCCCCAGAAGGAAGTTCAGAACTACCTTCAGCAATGCCGTCATCAGAAGAAGTTGGTATGATTTCTAAAGAACCAGCCCCTAGCATTACAGGATTTCCGGAGGTAGCCCAAAACTCTTTTTTGTTTGCAAGATCTTTAACTTTAAATTCACCTTTCTTCATTGAGACTGAAGTAATCCCAGAAGCAACTAAAATAGACCCTTCCTTAAAAGATGCACCTTCAGAAAGCATCATTGATGCTGGACCTTCAAAAATGACAATATCTCCCTGATTCAGATGAAATTTTACTTCTCCCCCTTCTATCTTGACAAGATAGCCATTAGCCCTTTTGACAATCGTCATTGAGCCATATGGCCCAAGTTGAATCCAATTTTTACCCGGAAAATTGACTCGAATGACTCCACCTTCCGTCTTAATTTTTGCTCCATCGGCTAAAGGAAATTTCCCCCCAGAAAGTGGAATATCTAAATGATTCTGAGTGATGATTCCAGTTCCTTGAACCATCCCCAAAGTTTTTGGTGATATTGCTTCAGCCCAAAGAGTTGTCACAGCCAATGGCCCAACCGCAGGACTCATCAGCGGCATCCCTACCATCACCCCAGTAATCATAAAGCTATACATCGAGCTTTTTAAGATGACATCGGCTCTTTTTTTTAATTTTTCCTCCATAATGATTCCTCCATAATGATTCCTCCATAATGAATTGGGTTTGAATAGGTTGCAATAGTTTACATATAACTCAATAAAAATAACAAGAAAAAAATACTTTATTTTGGAAAATTTTATTATAAGTTTTTTGTTTTTTTATTTTCCTTCTCCACGCAAAACCACAGGAATCGTTCTCAATATGATTTTTAGGTCAAGCCATGGACTCCATTCTTCTATATACTTACAATCCAGCTCAACAGCTCTTTGAAAATTAGGATCATTGCGAGCTTCTACAGCCCAAAGACTAGTCAATCCTGGTTTTACTTCCAACCTCTTATAATAACTTAATGAATATTTTGCATAATTTTCGACTTCATCGGGTGTCGGAGGCCTGGGGCCTACCAGACTCATCTGGCCCATTAAAACATTAAAAAGCTGAGGAAGTTCATCTAAACTATACTTTCTTAAAAATCTACCAAAGGAGGTCACCCTTGGATCATTGGTAATTTTAAACATGGGTCCGACTCTCTCATTAAGATGTACAAGCGCTTCCTTCTTTTTGTCAGCATCCACTTCCATCGTTCTAAATTTGATACAAGAAAATCGCCTTCCTTTTCTTCCCACCCTTGTGGAACAGTAAAAGATCGGTCCTCCATCTTGAAGTTTTATGATCACTCCAATAAGTAAAAAAAGAGGACTTAGAACAACAAGACCTATAAAAGAGGCAAGAATGTCAATCAGTCTTTTTTCAATAAGATAAACCAAAGAAATTGAGCGATCATAGAGTGGAACAAGAGCAAGTCGATCAAAAAATTCCATTCTTTCCCATTGAGGATGAAGAGATTCTGAAAGAGAAGACAAAAGCATTTTTACTCTCTTTTTCCTTTTGATTGCTTCAAGGAGAACCTTTTCAATCATGTTTAAGGGAAGAGGATCAGCAATAATGATCTCGTCAATCCAGTTCAAATCTAATATTTGAGGAAGCTTTTCAATGGTCTCTTCTATTTTTTCTTCACTGCTTGGAGATAAAACTCCCCAGACAGCGATACCTAAAAAAGGGTTGTCTTGAAAATATCGTTCTAAGCTCTTGGTATTTTCGCCTTTGCCAATAATCGCTACCCTAATCCAGGAGTTTCCTTTTCTGAGGTCCTCAGAATAAATTTGACGAAGTATAATTCGCCACCCAGGAAGTAAAATAATACTGAAAAGCCATAGTTCCAATAAAAGTTTTCTAGAAA
This sequence comes from Methylacidiphilum sp. Yel, assembly GCF_004421185.1. Lineage (GTDB taxonomy): Bacteria > Verrucomicrobiota > Verrucomicrobiia > Methylacidiphilales > Methylacidiphilaceae > Methylacidiphilum. The sequence goes on from NZ_LXQB01000045.1 coordinate 34,850, forward strand.
TAAGAATCTGACCTGCAAACAGAATAACGATCAAAAAAGTAGCTGATTGAGTTAAAGCCCAAAAGATTTTTTTTGTTTCTTCTGGAATACTCAGAATTTTTGTAGGATCATAAATGCCTTTTTGTTGAAGGAGTAGAAAAGAAGTAAGGATAAAAAGAAAAAAAATTGCCGTATGCCTATGGGATAATAAGGGAAGGACATTCTTAGGCCAATAGATAGTATTATACCTAATCCAATAAACAACAGTTGCTCCAATAAGAAGGAATAGAAAATCAAAGAAAATGGCTACCCTCCCCTTCCATGGCCAAAGAGAATTGTACTTTTTGGTTTGTAAGGTTTTGGTCATAAAATTTTTTAATTGAACCAAAAAAGTTACCTAAGCGTTCTTCTTTTTTATTTCTTAGAAAAAGTTCTAACTCGCTCAGTTATAAATAGACTTTTAGGAAAAGCTACCGCCCTTCCCCCATTTTTTTCTTTTAAAAAAATAGGGGCAATAACCAACTTTTCTTGTTCCAGAAGAAAAAATAAAATTAGTTTTCCTCTCCTTTTCGTCGCTCTATTTATTGAATGAAACTATTAAGAATTTTTCATGGAAAATAAAGAAAAAATTATAAAAATAAATCCTATGTATTCGAATGTATTCGAAAAAAATACTGATCTACAGGAAAAGATAGAATACGTTTATAAATAAAATATTATAATATTATTTTGATTACACCTTAGTTATTCTTTACAAAAAATAAGCTCATTTTTAATTTCAGTTTGTCTAAGGTTTGTTGGTCATAAAAGTTAAGTTTTGGAGGTTTTTTGTAACTGAATTATTTCATCAATTAATCCTTTTAACATCTACAAATAAGCTCCAAGCTTCCTTTACGGCCGAAGAGAAGTTAATTTTCCATTTGCCTGTTTTTTTCCCTTTATAGAAGCTTTCCAGAAAGTTTGAGCCTTCAATTTTCTTCTATTTAACTTTCCGGTAACAAAGCAGCTTGATTTCTTTAAGAAAGAAATTTTTGGATATCAGACAAAGATAGAAGCAAAAGAAAATATTTTGTCTGTTCCCAATCAGAAGAAATGATTGGAGATTCTACTGTTGCTACGGCTAAATCGATTCATTTTTTAATGCTCGTTTCAATTTTATAAAATTTTATAAAAGACCAAGAAAATTGGACTTAACGTTTTTTTTAACGATTCGTAGGGGTGAATGTTTTCCTTAGCTTTAGCCTACTAAAGGATAACCCAGCCTCAATACCAGCAAGGGGAAAAATTGATCCGTCTTTTAAAATTAAAAGCTGGAGAAAAAGTATTAGACATCTGTGGCTCGGGAGAGTTGACTTCCTATGCTGCGCAGTTGGTTAAACCAAATGGCTTTATGGTTGACGTTGATCCTTCTCCTTATAGGATTCAACTGGCTAAAAGAAAAATAGAAAAAAATCTATCATTTCATGTTGCTGGTTCAGATAATTTGTCTATTTTCCCTTCTAATTTTTTCGATTCGTTTATCTCAATTATTTTTTCCACTAGATATTCAAAAAAAAGCAGGCATTAGAAGAAAATTTTCGTATTCTTAAGCCTGTAGACAGCAGCTCAACTCCAAAACTTAGTGATCCAAAGTGGTTTTGTCATTGATATACCTTAAAGGGGAAGAAAACATTCATTATGGGAAATCTCCCAAAGAAGTTGTTGAGTTTCTTGAAGCAAGCGACTTCGAAAATTTTTTAGCTGGCATTGGTAAAAATAAAAGATAAAAGATTTTGACCTTATTAAAAGAAAAGTTATTGGAAATAATGACTTCTCATGGAATCCCTATGAAATACCGAACCCTTGTTCAGATAGGGTCTAAGCCCAGAACGGTGGTATCAAATTCTCCTATAAAAAGCAAATAGCTTTTTTACCAACTAAAATTCGTTTGATTGCTTCTTGCTATAAGAAAAGAAATCTAAAATAATCTTCAGTTTGCTCTTTAGCAGAAGAAGACAACATCTAATTTTCTTTTTTTATCTTTTTTTGATCTTATTTTGTTTTTCTTTAAAAAAACTTTCCGATAAAAGATGGTTAAGATCGGGACTCAAAAAAAGGCAAAAGCTAGAAATGGATAGGTTTCTACATGGCTTTGTGGACCAATTTAATTCTTATGAAGACGGAGAGTTGTTTGCAAAACGCTTCAAAAGAGTTGCTTAGCCTTGGGAGTGGCAATAAAAACTATTCTTTTATATTTTTCTGCTTCTAGTTCTTATAATTCATGGAATCCTTCTTGATTTTAAAATGACAAAAGAAAAGCAGGAAGACCCCCCCGTTTTTGTAAATAAGACAAAAGAAGAACCAAATCGATCAATTAGACCTTTAAACACAAATAAACCAACCATGCCAGGCATAATAAAAAGTATCAATCTCCTTACAAAAAGTATTGGAAAAGCAATCATTCTTCTCTCAAAAAGAAAGAAAACCTTCTTGATTTTTAGAGAACAAGACTCCAAAGAAAAATGATCTAAGCTTCGTCTATCAACCCATTCCTCCATATCTGTTGCTTGCTCGATTAAACCATATGCTAGGCAAAGTGATTCTACAAATTACTGTGCATAACGGAAAAGTAATTTCTTCTAGAATTATAAAATCTTCAGACTTTCCTCTTCTAGATAAGACTGCAAAATATTGGGTCGAGACACATTGGCTATTTTCGGAAGGAGTGAATAAAGTCTTCCTCGAAGAAATAATCTTTGAATTAGAAGATAAGAAGAATTAGAAGATCAAAAAATGATTCTTCCTCTTTGTTTTTCTAAAGTAGAACCCATGGATTTCTATTTTTTCTTGTTGGGCATAAAGACAAAATTCCTCTATAAAACTATCGTATTGTCACTAAAATAAGCCAATCTCCAAACAATCTATCGTCTTTTAATTAGTATTTAAACAGCTTTATAAATAGCTTAATAAAGAAGAGGTTCTTTTGGTCATGCCTACCAATCCAATAGCTGAGAAGCTAGTTAAGAAAGAAAATGATAAATTTGTTCTATTTCCTAGTTTCTTTGGTCTTGTAAAAAACATACATAGATTCTATTGAATACAAAGGATATCCTCAATTGGTCGGCTCATGCTTTTTTAGAGGTCTAAAACCGATGCTATCCAACCACAAAAATAAAGAGGCTAAAGGATATGATACAATTGGAACATGTCCCAGACTGCCCAGTATGCAAGGCTACTGGGGCCATAGTTATTACTGAGGCTAAAGACCCATTATATGGCATCCCAGGTGCTTGGAATTATCGCTGCTGCGATCGATGCCAGTCACTTTGGATGGATCCACGTCCTCCAAAGGAAGCAATTTCTTCTTTATATCCTGAAAACTATTTTACTCATACCGATGTCCATCAAGCATCGACTATCAAACGAAGCTTCCCATTCCGTGTGTGGGATGCTGTGCAACATGCCGCCTTGCGCAGGATCGGATATAATGGAGAAAAGCTTGAAATCCCTTTGAAGTTTCTAGGAGAACTACTGCTAGCATTCCCACCCATAGGGAGAGAAGCAACGCGAAGAGTCTACTTCCTACCCAGGCTTCCTGGAGGGAAGCTGCTTGATGTCGGCTGCGGCAACGGCTCATTTCTAGATCGAATGAGAACTTTCGGTTGGAATTGTGAAGGAATTGAACCAGATCCAATAGCCGCAGAGCATGCCAGAAGACGCGGCCTAAGCATTCGATGCTCTAGTTTAGAAGAAGTGAACTTAGCCCCCGAAGAATATGACGCGATCACCATGAACCATGTTCTTGAGCACTTTTTTGATCCACAAGCCATGATTGCTAAACTTAGCTTGGCACTGAAGTCCGGTGGAGTACTTGTCAGCATATCACCAAATCCGGTAGGACTCTTAGCTCGCCGATTTAGAAAGGCCTGGCGGCAACTAGATCCTCCGCGTCATCTGGTTCTTCCTAGTCCAGTAGGATGTGCGATTATGTGCCAAAACGCAAGACTAAAGGCCCAAGTATTCACTTGTTGGTCAGGATCCCATTGGTCTAGAAGTCAGAGCCGACAGATAAATGCTTGCGGTAGGGTCGTCCATACCCATTGTTCTTTTTTGGATAAGCTTTATGCTTACTCGATTGCTCCTTTGTTGAATATGTTTTTAGCTAATTCTGGAGAGGAGGTGGCCTTTGTCGCGATCCGTCAATGAGCCACTACAAGTTTTCTTACTCCACTGGAATGAGCCGGAAGGCTGCGCAAAGGCCGTGCGAGCATTCCTCGGTCAGACGGTGCCCGTCCGGCTGACCGTGATCGACAATGGCTCCTTGCCGGAAAAGAGAAAAGCACTCCATCAAGCATTGCCAGATGGAGTGGAACGACTCGATCTCTTGAGCAATCTCGGGTGGGGAGGAGGATTGAACGTCGGGCTGCGGCGGTGGCTGGATGAGAAAGTTGGCTCGATCGCCGTCGTGGCCGCCCACGATGCGCTCCCGGAGCCTTCTTGCTTGGCGATGCTCCAAGCGGCGATGGCTGGGGACCCGCGCTTGGGTGTGGTCTCTCCGGAATACGGAGAGCCGATAGTGCCGAAGTACAATCCGATTCTTGGAGCACGGGTTGTGTCCCTCGCTCCTCGGGAAAAGGGGGTTGTCGAAACAGTTGATTATGTACATGGAACCCTCATGGCTTTTCGGCGAGAGTGCTTGGAAGAGATTGGGCTCTTTGATGAACGGTACTTTGCGTACGGGGACGAGGTCGAAATCACCTTGCGGGCGCGGAAATGCGGATGGAAAGCGGCGGTCGTGTGGGGAGCAATCCTGCTCAACCCGGCGAGCGGGACGCCCAAGCCGATTCTCGCCTACTTGTGGGCTCGCAGCAGCCTGCTCATGGCCGAAACTTATGGAGGCCGCTGGCGGGCGTGGGTTCGCGCGGGTCTCATGTTGCTTCATAACGGGCTCTTGGCTCTGGAAGAGCGAGGAAGGGAGAATCGAAAAATTCGCCAAAGCCTGCTTCTCGCAATCCGTGATTACCTATTGGGTAGGTTTGGTTCGCCACCCTTTGAAGAACTGAGATAAAGAATATAACCTACTTCATACAAAAGGGCATAGCCCATAGAGGCGTCAAGGATCTCTATTTGACTTTTATGATAGATCTTGAGACTTTAAAGACAATATCAAACAAAGAAGAGGGATAAGAATCCTAAAGTGATATATAATAAATAGTATCATTCCTTATTAAATTATAGAATCCTCTTTTGTGCAGATGAATAAGAAATAGCCTTTTTGAGGACTCAATCTCTTAGGGTTAATCAATTCAAACTGTTTAATATCCTTTTCTTTGATGTGTAACAGATTAACAATAGCACAATAGCTAAAGTCTGACTTTTGCAGTCCTTTCTTCTATTCTTTCTTTTAACCGGAAAAAAAATTGATAAAAAGAGCTTTTTTAGTTTCAATTCTCATCAAAAACCTCGGTACCAAATTTCAATCAATGGTCCTTCCTCCCCATAAACAGGGTCATTTTTAGGTAAAGGGCACATGACGTAAATTCTCTAAAATAATTGCTAATTCGCTTAAATCTCCTCGCCGAAGATCCCAAGATCGACCTTCTGGATAGGCACCAACCACAAAGAACTCTAAGCTAGCAATCCTTGCATGCGAAATCCCTGCAGGAAGCACAATGATATCCCCTGCCATTAATTCTAATCCTGTGCCCAGTGGGCACCCTAATCTGACTTTAGCCTCACTGGATACTACTGCGAGCACTTCATGAGTTGTCGAATGAAAATGCTCAAAGGCATATATTCCATTGACCCAAGAGTCTGCCAATTGCGAGAATAGAATAGCTCTTCTGCTTCTTCAAAAGGTTTTTTTTTCAAGTTCTTTTATAATTTCTTGATATCGGAGAACTAGTAAAGGAATGTTGGGAAAGCCTTCAAAGGAATTTAGAATTATTTCATTGGGTTTGATTCTGTTCATAATTCGAATCAACTACCAATACCCAGTAGCTTTTTTGGCTTATGAAAAAAATATCCGTGGATTGAATGATTGAAAAGATATTCCGTTTTTTTTAGCAGTAGGAAAATACGATTTTATTCGTTATTCTTTTTTTTCTTGTCGTTATCGATTCTTGGAAAGTGCTACTGCTGAGCGCATCCTTTG
>NZ_LXQB01000045.1:41002-52065 GCF_004421185.1 Methylacidiphilum sp. Yel
CCTAAGGCAACTACCTGATCCTAAAGACAAGAAAAAAATCTCTCCGCGGTAAAGGCCGCCTGTGCTTACAAGGAGCTTACTCAAGTGGAGCGGGCCTTTAGGAAGTTAAAAGATGTCCTAGAGATGCCTCCAATCTATCCCCATGATCCGAGAGCTCGTCCAGGCCCATGGCTTTGTCGCCGCCTTGGCCTTCTTGCTTGACCCGATATTGGAGAAAAAACTTAAGGCAGTCAAACTCCCCTTTTCCCCCAAAGAGGCCCTGACTCACCTACGTACCGTCCAAAGACGCCCGAAGCAGACATAGCTGGCACCAAACACCGCGGAGTCACGGCGGGAAACCAACACGGGCGCCGGATCCTTTCCGCCCTTCGAATTGGCCGCTTAGTGCCTTGGAAACCCAAAAATAGTTCCTAAAACCCTCACATAGTGACACATTGAAAAAAATCTTATTTATAATCAGCATCTTAGAAAAGTTTCACCAAACATGGGCTAATTTTTAAAATTTGTCATACTTTTTCTTAAGTCCAGACTTAATTGCATCAGGAAAAGATCCAGTTGAAACCGAATATTTTTAAAAAAGAATTTCTTTTTTCCATCAATAACTTGTCTTGCACATTCAAACAATCATCTTATTCCAATTTTTGATTGAGAACAGAAAAACAAAGTTACAGTCTCATAAAGTTTATGAGTCTTCTTCTTCAATAAGAAATTGACTAATTCTTTCTTGAATATGCTCTCTATTGCCTTTTCTTCTTCAAAAAGATGTGCTAAACATTGACACGTTTCCCTGATTTTAATGGAAATGGAAAAATCAATCTTGAAATACTTAGACTCATGACGAAAACAAATCTTTCAAAGATAGTGAAATAGAATTAAAAAACATGTTCAATAAAAATTCAAAAAATGAAAAATCCCCATCTCTTTTTAATAGAATAGAGCAAAATATTTCAGATATTTTAACTTTATATAGTGGGAGACCACTGCCTGGTATTTCAAAAACCTCTCTTTTAGTTGATTGGCTATTATTTGGAATAACTGACTACAAAAAAAACAAAACAGATGATATTTTAAAGCTACTAAAAAGAAAAATTCATTATCGATCCTCCCATGATCTTAACTACCTAATTACAGAAATATTTTTTTATAAAATATATTATTTTCACTCAACAAAGCCCAATCCCAGAATCTTAGATTGTGGCGCAAATATTGGTTTAGCGACTCTTTTCTTTAAAATTCTCTATCCTAATAGTATTATCGAAGCATTTGAACCAGATCCAGAACTGTTCAGTATCTTAAAAAGAAATGTGACTGAAAACCAACTTTCTAATGTACATGTGTACAATTATGCCTTAGGAGAGAAAAACGGAATTGGAGAATTTTACCCAAATATTAATCCAACAATTGGTCAATTAGGAAAATTTGCTCCAGGCAGTTTACCACCAATCCAAGTTACTATTCGATGACTCTCAGAATGGATTGGAGAAGGAGTTGACTTCCTAAAGTTAGATGAAGAACTGTTTGAATCTAATTGCTTGTGGAAAGTAAAAGAAGCGGTGATTGAATATCATGGAAATCTTAATGGTGAAGAACTTCGGTTTGGGGAATTTCTATCGTTCTGGGAAAAAGCAGGTTTTGTAAGTATAATTAAACCTCTTCCAATAACTTATCCTTTTTATCAACTCTTTAAGTTTGAATCTAATTGCTTTCCCACTAATTTTTTACTTCGACTTAGGAAAAGAAAAGAAATATTCCCTACTGTTGAAAATAATAAGACTCAGAAAATTTTAAAAATTCATACCAGTCCTCCAAAAACGGTTGGTTGCGTATCCGAGAATTATGGCACTTCACCGACATGATCATAGTGGCCTTGATTTGACGTGTAGCGACCATTTGTATGCATTCCCATGGACACTGAAAAGCCACTAATCCGCATTGCTCAATCCTAAGATGTCATAGGGTGAATTTGGGTGCTTTGACCTTGGTAACGTTCGACTCAGAAGTAACCATCATAGGCCTAAGCCGCATACGATCTCACTCACCCCACTCAAGCGTTTATCAATTCGCCTGTCGTACTAGCTTAAATGTTCCAGCAACCGAGCCAAGGCAAAATTGAAGTTGGCAAAGCTCCATGTTCCGAATTGCCATCATTCGCTTGAATGCATCTCATAAGCCCACGTCCATGCTAACGCGGCGGTTCCATGCCATCGGAGGATCGAAAAGATGAATGTGCGCAGCATGATGACAACCAGCATTTGTCCCGATCCATTGCCGATATGAGCTATCATTTGTTCCGAAGACAACTGGATTGCAAGTCCAAACTCCGCAGATCGAGCGGCTCGGCGCGGCGCACGACCGCCTTGCCGTCTGCCACCTCCCACACGATCCGGTCCCCCGGCCCAATCTTTAGCGTTTCCCGGACCTCCTTCGGAATGGTCGTCTGACCCTTGGCCGTGACCTTAGCGACTACTTCCATGGGCTTACTCCTCCTTGTCGCATGAGCTCCTTACGCCCTACTTTACCGCTCGCCTTACTTCCGTGGCAAGGTTTGGGCCGCTTTTGGGTCGTTCGGGCTTGCTCACATCCTCGCCGCAACTCTGGAACCCTCGACAGCAACCACACGCCCTCTGCAAGAACCGGGGCTTGAGCCTCATCTCCGGGGTACCGGTAGCGGCACCCTCGTCCAGCAATGGTGGATCGCCTTCGCATACGCCCCGATCCCCGGCACTTTGTCGTACGCTGAGGCGTCGTTGATCTCCGGGACGGGAAGGGCGATCTCGAGGGGCTTATTGAAAATTGCCATATTCCCCGCCAGGTCACCGTGCCACGTTAAGCGCAATGGTATTTTTAGAGAGATCATCGAGACTTACTGGATGCGGACGAGCCAGCTCCCTAAACCGTTTGTGAAGAAAATAAGGGTCCAGCTCCTCTCGAGTTAAGGCGATCACTCTATAGCCGCGATCCACGAGCGTCCGTATGCGACGCTTTTCTTCATCCGAGTAGCTATCTTTGAGGGTCGAGAACGCGATATAGGGCTTACGGCGGAACCGATCTGCGATCTCTGCGATCTTCGTTACTTCCTTATTGGTGAAGTCGTTAAACCGTCCAACTTCGCCCAAAACGAGCTCGTACGACGTATTGAACCCTAGGTAGGCGTAGTCAATCTCGTACTCTTTGCCGGTATCCTCAGCGATAAGCTTTTGAGATATTACGTAGCGGCCCTGACGATGCACGAACTCCTCAAAACGCCAGAGTGACAAGATAACTCCCACACTGCCCTGCGCCGAGTCAGGAATCTGAAAGAGCCCGTCAGCCTTGTACTGCCATTCAAGCGAGGATCCAAACTTAACAGGTTGGCGCGTAAAACAGAAGCGACAAGTATACTCTTCAGCGAATTCGCTCACATGGTACCAGTCTTTCTTGAAGCAGGATCGACACTCGAATGTAGCACCAGGCCGGATAACCCGCTTTTCGAGAAGTACGTCGAAGATCAGGCCGAAGTCCAGCTGGCGGTTCTGGCGGTAAGAAAGAGTCAGATCCTCGTAGAGCTCCTTACGCCAGTTGATTTGATCATATTCATCCGGCTCCTTTTTCATAACGATGTCATTCATATTGCCCTTTGTCAGTTTGTTGTCGCGACTCCCCAGATGATCGAGAATCTTCCGCACACCGCAAATCTTAAAGATTCGACAGTCGTAATGAAGAGACCCCATCTTCTTGATAATCTGTTCGGCGTAGCGTCCTGGCTCGCTCGGCTCGGCTCTGAGGCCAGCCTGACGGAACAGCGCCTGAAAGACCTCGGCCGTGCGAACGGGGCTCAATGCGATGGTTGACCATGGCATGCCCTGGTGAACCACCAAACCTCGACACCCGAGTCGGGCTCGAGAGGATGCGCCGATAACTGCATGCTGGGCTACTGCTTCGACTTCTGGCTCCTTAGGAAAGGAGAACATATACTCGGGCTGGGTATAACCGCCGATTATGCGTACCTCGACCGACCAGGAAAACTCCTGGCACGGCGCCCGGTCCTCCAAATACGGCGGCGAGACCGCTTTTACCGGTGTCATCTGGCCATCCTGGAGGATAGAGATCTCCTCGCCTTCCTTGGCTGAGATTTCCGCGACGTCTATGTCGCCAAGATAATGTTCAATCTGGAGTCCGAACCGTGGGCGCCAGCAGCGCATCGCAAGGGGTCCCAGCCCCAGGGTGTTAACCCAGTCGCAGGCCTCCTTGAAGCGAGCCTCAGATACGCATGGACCCTTCTGCAAATCCGCGTGGTTTTCGATCTGCTGGTAGATCCGATAGCGCCCCTCGGTCGCCACAGCACGGATGGAATGCTCGAAGTTCTGGTAAGCAACGATTGGGACAAAGACAACGATGCGTCCCGTAGCCCGGATGTTCCAGAACTCGACGAGGTCGGTGAAGCTACGGTGATCCCCGATATAGATGATATGACTTGAGAAATTGGCCGGTCTGTCGAGGAGCTGCAATCCGTATCCGGTAAGGTCAAGTGGCAGATATCCCCCTGGCGGGGGTGTGAGATTTGGCAGTTGTGCCTCTTCGGCGCGAAGACCGTCCTTGAAGGCTCTTTCGAAGTCAATATCTATGGCGGGCAGCCATCCAAAAGATCCACAGACAAACGCCACAAATTCTGGCCAGTTGCGTGCCCGCTCGGGTTGAACCACTACAGCACGGGTGGGCCCGGCCACGAACCTCACCTCCCGCTCGTGTATGTTCTGGATGATAGGAAGGATGTTGAACCCAAAGCCAAGTCGGCGTCGCCCAGTGATGTCATCCGTTTCGACAACGTCCTCGGGTCCAACAATATGCCACCTGTATTGGTCGGCCAATTCAGGTGGGAGATCAGTGCCCGTGAGATTTACGAGGAAATCTGGATCGAACGCCTTGAGTAAGCCGTCCCGTTCCTCCTCAGGCCTAAGGGGGAGGATCGGGTTGTAGATTCCTCCCCAAAGGATCGTGTTCAGCGAGACGGCTTGAAGAGCCCCATTTAGATCTTCCTGCCCTACGATGAAAGCGTACCGCGAGGGCCTGAGTCGCTGGCGAACATGGATCGTCTCCATACGCTTTGCTCCTAGCTCGCTTGCCGTTCTGTTCTGTAGCTGCGCCGGACTCCAGCTGTCCATCCCCATTTTGGATAAAGAATGTACACATTGCTGATGTTTTCGTACTGGAGTAGAGCATCAAGATTAGGATAATAACTTGCCTGGGCTGCAGCAACAGCTGCGTGAGCCGCAGAAAGACCGTGTAGTGCTGCATTTAAATCTGTCCTTTTTTGTAGGGCTATTTTTAAAGCCTCCTCATAAGGGACATCAAAAGGAACAATCTGACTTTCTCCAGAAAGATATAATGGATCGTTCTCTGATCCACTAGGCAAATTCAGAATCATCCGTAACTGCTCTCGGCTCTTTACATATTGGTATCTAGCCTGAGCAAGATCGCCTTGCGCAGTCGAATATTCAGCTTGTGCACTCAACGCTTGATACTGAGGGAACTCCCCAGCCTTGTACATTTTCATAGTATAATCGGCGATCACTTTACTTGCTTCCGTGAGTTCTTCTCGAATATTTACCACTTCCTGGCGAAAAAGAGTTAAATAAAAAGCCTCCTTTACCTGTGCTGTAGTTTTTAGCGCCACGTCCATAGCCTGCCAAATCGCTTTTTCAACAAGCTCCTTTTGTTGACGAGCCAGTTTTACCGACTCCACATTAAGAATGGTTTGCTTAATTTGTACAGCACCAAGCCAACTTGTCCTTGTTAAGGGATAAGTCTCGATAGTAGGCAGAAACATCAGCAAAGAGCTTTGCTCCCTTTGTGCTCGGTAGACCAATCCACCATGAGGATACAGCTTAGCCTTAAACTGCATCTTGATCCCTTCTTGTTGTTCTATCGCTTTACGAGCAGATACCACTTCAGGATTTGCATCTAAGGCTCTCTGAATGACCTCTTCGAGAGTCCAAGTTTTTTGTTTGTTTACAGAAAGTTGTTTAGGATAAATGAGTTCCACTGGCTTTTTTACACTATAAAAGAGAGTCGATGCTGTGCTTTGAGACAGCTGACTTGAGGTTTGCTGAGCAAATAGACTAAGAACGAATATGGAAAAGAAAAAATAGGAAAAAGCAAAAATCTTTCTTTTCATTTTAATCCTCGTTTCTCCTTTGCATTTAATTCAAAAAAGCAAGCAGCAAATGAAAACAATTTTTTCCTTAAGAGATCAATAATTTACTTAAGTTATAACTCCAGTATCAATTTTCTTTGAAAAATTACCTATCTGTCTAATCCAAATCATAGTGTTAAATCACTTGTGCTGTAGAATATTAATTTTTCTGCCCACCCGTTTTAATTTTTCAAAAGATTCTACTTTATTCTCCTATTTTTTTAAACACATCCCTTCGATTGTAGTACGAATCATTTGCGAGTTTCCAATAAAAGATCCGTTACTTTCTTATGTTTTTTTTTAATCAGTTCCTATTTATATTCGGCTTCTTTCACCTGTTTTAGTCTAACACTTACTGCTTTTTAAAGCCTTTCACTTCTTTTGAACTAAATCTAAGCTTTTTTCTGTTTCGGATTGATCTCTCTCCCATCACTTCGACTTCCATACATAGGCCATTTTCTTAAGGAAACAAAAAGATAAATAAAGAAAAAATAAGATACAAATTTATTGAGCAGAAATTTTAACAAGTCATTTCATTATGATTTGATATTCAAAGCCATTATTGAAAAGTAAAAAAGAAGGATCAGGGCTTTGCATTTACAATAGAAAAAAACAATGGATATTAACAAATTAACAAATCGGCTAAAGCTCCTCTTTTTTCCAAGATCGCAACACAAATGAACTCTTCTTTTTTCAAAAAGACTTTTACATTCTTAGTTCTTAGATCAACAATCTACAAAAGAACATCTCAGGGTTGAAGAATACCCCATTTAGCAATAGACTTGAAAGAAGACCTGTAATAACGTCATCAAGTGGGAATCGAAAATAGAAAGGATATTTACTTTTGTTGTTTCTATTTGGCTTTCCCTTTCTTTGGATCTAACTAAAAAGCTTGCTTTGATCTCATGCTTTTAACACTAACAAGCCTATTACTCTTGTGTAGTAGCTGCTTGAGCAAAGGGCATTTTCACAACAATCTAAAAAAGAGTATCTTTTAATCTATACCACAGCCCTATCAACGGGAGGAACCATGGATGAGTCTTGCAAAAAAATTCTTTCTTAAAAGGAAGAGTTAACAATGGGCTTTGTCCTCTGGGATCGTTTAAAAGATAATACGCAGTAAGTTTGCCTAGATAGCTTGCTAAGGCAACCCCATGACCGCAATAGCCAAGACAATAATGGATACCGTTTGTTAACCTGCCATAATGAGGCAACTGATCAAAAGTAAAGCAGACTTTTCCTTCCCAAACGTTCCTAATCTTAATTCCTTGAAGCGCTGGAAATACCATAGATATGGACCGAAGAAGTTCCTTTGCAGCCTCTGTGATTGAACTACCGAAGCTTAAATGTGTTCTTCCACCAAAAAGTAGCTTTCCATCTTCTAAAAATCGGAAGTAATAAAGAAAGTTTTTCGTATCATAGACAGCAAATTTTGTGTGGACTAGTCTTTCTAAAAGATTCCTATCTATAGGTTCAGTCAATACAATCGTGCTCGGCAGAGGAATGATCCGTCTTTGAATTTCAGGAAAAGAAGAATTTGTATACCCATTGGTGGCTATAAGCACCTCCCTAGCAAGGGTTCTTTTTTTTCCAGAGAGAGTTACTTCAAATTTTCTCCCTTTCTGTTCTATCGATTGCACCTCGGTATGCTGATGAAAATAGACTCCTTTGTTAATCGCTAATGTCAGCACCCCCTGATAATAACGTGCAGGGTTAAGAAGTGCTCCATCAGCTAAAAAAAGTCCGCCATGATAGAGGGCTGTCTCCATCCAAGCCGAAAGTGAAGATTTGTCCAATAGTCTAGTTTTCAGAGAAAAGTAATTCTCCAACAGATCCGCCGTCTTCTCTAGGTTAGCAAGATGCATTGGCTTCCATGCGGCTACAAAATGACCGGGAACAACGAAGCCACAATCAATGTTTTCTTTTCGGATCGTTTCTTCAATATCCTCTCTTGCCTTCAAAGAAATATTGAAAAGCTCCACAGCTTTGTCTTTACCAAAAATCTGAAAGAGCTTGCTCACTCCTAATTTGTACCCAGAGCCCACAAACCCTGCATTGCGTGTAGAAGCTCCATATCCAAGTTCTTTGGCTTCAAAAACATGAACATTGAGCCCCTGTTCTTTTAAAATGATCGATGCCCATAGGCCCGTATAACCACTGCCAATGATTGCTACATCAATTTGGTTAGGAATCTCTTTATTCTCTACTTTTAGAGGCTCAACGGTTTCCCACCAGTAAGGAGTGGTCTTAAAGGGAAGGATAGTCGTTCGAAAAGGATTTTTTCTTCGAATGAAAACTGCCATAAACAATGATTAATTGTTGAACTGCTCTTCATGCATTCTATTGGATACACATTCTATAATACTCATTTGGATCCTAAAAAAAATTGACATCCTTCTTTTCTAGGCAGAGATTGTTCTGTTTCCAACAGACTATCATTTATGGCTTTTAAGGAAGGATTTGACCTTGAAGAAGCTCTAGGGCTTGCCTCTTTATGCGCTGAGATTGAAGAGACTCCTCTCCCTAATAATCGATCAGACTGGCAATTGATCTTTGATTCATTAGAATTTTCTCCATTCAATGAAAGATGGAAGTTATGGAAAAAGACATCCACAGATACTTATGCCATTGTTATTCGTGGGACCACTCTAAGTTTTGAGAGTATTCTAGAGGATCTACTTTCTTTTCTGATTCAATCAGATGCCAAACTTGATTATAAACATCAATCCATTGCTTATAAATTCGCTTCTCATCCTCAAGCTGCTGTTCATGCAGGATTTGCTATTGGAGCCCTCCTCCTTCTTCTTCATCCAGAAAAAGGCATAGTGAATCAATTAAAAAGGAATGTTCCTTCTTGCTCCCCAATTTATATCACCGGACATAGTCAAGGAGCAGCTGTTGCCACCCTCATTCGATCTTATTTGCACTATCAGCCTACCAACCCATCCCACAATTACAAAAGCTATGTTTTCGCCCAGCCCAAACCTGGCAATGATTTTTATGCCTACGACTTTGACCACCTCTTCAGCAACAAAGGACTGGCTTTTCGCATTATCAATTCACTGGATTGGGTTCCTCAGCTTCCTTTCACCTTCGAGCTTCTATCTGACATCAATAATCCAACACCATCAGATCCTCTCAACCCATTAGAGAAAAACAGTTTAAAATCTATGCCTCATATAGACTTTCTGCTTTCACAGCTAGGGATCAAAGAGCTTGGAAACAACTATGACCGCCTTATCTCTGCTCTTCTAACTAAAATTCAAATTAAAGCCCTAAATTTAATCAACACCATTCTAAAGCCTCTAGAATCTCTTCAGCCTGCCGATATTCAGTTGCCTGTCGTCCAATCATTCTTTTTCACCCTCGCAGCTACTCCAATTATCCTTATTGGCTTTCCTTGTTCAGGTAAAGATTGTGAGAACCCTTTCTATCAACACAGCATGCCTATGTATTACAAGCTAATGAAAAATCAGCTCCAAACATAAAACCTTTTGACTTTGAAGAAGATCGCTCACTGGAAATCAACATTGTTTGTTTTCTTAAAAAAAGAAGCATCTTTACAAATACGAACTTATCTTTAGAGATTAGAGCTCAGATATTATGAAACTGAATAGTGGCAGATAGGCACGTTTTTTTTGCAAACTCTTTTAGATCAAAAAGAGGTTTTTATAGCTACCTTAATAACCCCGTCCAGTTGATTTGAAAATATCCTGTAGGCCTCCTCTATCTCATCCAATGAAAACCAGTGAGTGATTAACTGTTTAAGATTAACTCTCTCGTTCTTTATAAGACTAATCAACCTCCTCATCCTTTCTTTCCCACCAGGACATAACGTCGAAACAATCTTCTTATCAGCTCTACCATAGCCAAAGTCTTGAAGAGGCACACCAATGTTTCCAAGTTGTGCAGGATACACACCAATGCTAGATATCGTCCCCCCAACTCGAGTACACCTAACACAATTCTCAAAACTCTCCTGAAGTCCTATTGCCTCAATTGCAACATCTACTCCTCTTCCATTTGTAATCTTCATTATCTCCTTAACTGGATCTCCCTTCTTAAAGTCAAGCACTATATCTGCCCCCATCTTCTTTGACATATCCATCCTCGAAGGAACAGTGTCAACAGTTATAATCAAAGAAGCACCCTTAAGCTTTGCTCCCGCAGTAGCACATAGTCCAATAGGCCCCTGCCCAAATACAGCAACACTATCTCCAACCTGTATATCAGCACTCTCAGCACCAGAAAGACCTGTAGAAAAAATATCAGTTGTAAAAAGCACATCCTCATCTGAAAGCTCATCCGGAATCGGGGTCAGATTTGCCTGAGCATTCGGAATCTTCACATAGTCTGCTTGAGCCCCGTCAATTGTATTTCCCATCTTCCACCCACCTAAAAACCCCCCACACTGAGCCCAGTTTGCAGAAAGGCAGTATTCACATTGACCACAGGGGGTAATTGCATTAATTGCTACTCTTTCTCCTACCTTATATCCAGAAACACCTTCACCTAATTCATGAATAACTCCGATTGGTTCATGTCCTATAATTTGACCAACCCTTACGGGATATTCCCCTTTCATTATATGGACATCAGTAGCACATATTGTAGTTAGAGTAACCTTTATAACTGCCTCTCGAGGTCCTGCCTTTGGAATAGGACGGTCTTCAAGCCCTATTTTATTAACATCCTTAAAAACATTTGCCCTCATGGTTCCCATCTAAACACCTCCAAACTTAATAGTTACTTATTATAGAAAACCTATTTCTCTAGCCCATGTTTGGTGAAAATAGCCTGATTTTGAGGGTGCTCCAGAGAGAGGGAGCCATTTTTGCCGAAACATAGTTATACATTATGAATAATTACTATGAATAAATCTTTTAAAGTA
>NZ_LXQB01000046.1:0-16945 GCF_004421185.1 Methylacidiphilum sp. Yel
AGCATGATTCCCACCTTCCAGTGTCCGGGACTGAGGAAGCATCCCGGAGTGGGTCTTAACGACCTGTTGCAAACGGAGCGGACTGACTACCGCTTTCCCTGGTCAACCCAGCCTGACTCACAAGCTCCGCCCTTCAGGGCGGGGTAGTTGACCGCTCTACAGAACCTCTCTTTTCTATTTTACTTAAAAAAGGTATAAGATTAAAGGAGGTCGAAAAATACTAAGCTCCAAAATAACATAATCATCAACATCTCTGCTATATGAAATTTCTTTTTAACCTTTTTAAAGGGGCTGCTTGGGGATGGATTAAACATAATGCTTCGAAAATGGGAGCAGCCCTTTCCTGTTATATCCTATTTTCTATCATTCCTCTTATATTAGTACTCGTTTCTCTCGCCAGCCTTTTCCTTGATCCAATAAAAGTTAATCAAGAAATTCTATTCATTCTTTTACAAATTTTAGGGGATGAATCTATCAATCTTTTTAAGAATTATCCATTTCATATTTCTTTTGAGTTTTGGAAAGACCCTCAAGAGCTCTTTACCGTGATTTTTTCGTTGCTCTTTGGTGCTTCTGGAGCATTTATGGAATTGCAAAAATCTCTTAATGAAATATGGGAAATAGACCACGGTAAGGAAGCCGGGATATGGCATTTTGTCCAAAGACAATTTTTTTCTTTTGTTATCGTTTTTTTTTCTGGATTGTTACTGCTCCTTTTTCTTTTATTGTCCACAACTTTTTTAGAAACCGCTTCTTTTTTAAGGGAATTTTCTCCAGAATTAAAAAAATATATCCCCGAAGGCATTCAACTGGCCAGTTTTATTGCAGAAGGATTTGTATTTGCTTTACTATACAAAATCTTACCTGATACTAAAGTTTGTTTCAAAGATGTTTGGTTTGGAGCGGTCTTTGCCGCCACTTTAATTTTTATTGGGAAATCCCTATTATGGATCTCATTAAAAAAGAGTGCTGTGGCAACGATTTATGGCGCTGGAGGATCAGCCATAATGCTTCTACTTTGGATATTTTACTGTTCTCAAATTTTCTTTTTTGGTGCCGAACTTTGCCGAGAATATGCGCTGTCCACTTCAAAAGAAAGAAAAGCAAGCAAGATAAATCAAAACCCTTTCACCTATTTACATCGTAGTTAAGGAGGCTCTTTTTTTTTCCTTAGAAAGCTGTGGAGGCTATAATATAAAACGGCATTGAATAGATCGTTATGGCCTTAATGAGGAGGTATCAATGGTTTTCTTAAGCCTCCACAGCCCTTTTTACAAAGCATTTTGTATGCCATTAGTTGTTAAGCCCATCACCCTCTTATTGTTTCTTTTTTCTTGAAAGTTTTCTTTAGACAGCTGTTTTTCAACTTTTTATTTTTAAGCACATGAAATAAAATATAATAAAGTCTTTCTCTATGAAAATGTTAGAGATTGACTTGAGGATTAAACAAAAAGGAGAGAGAAAAATTATGAAAAAAATTGCGCTTTTATTGTCCAGCCTTGCATTTTTAGGATTTGGCTCTGGCATAGTTCCCCTTTATGGCCAGACTCAGCATCGTCATCATCATGAACAAGGAACGACAATGAAATTTCATCATATGCATGAAATGATTAATCACGCTGTTGAAATGGCAGCCGAAGGTTCTAATCTTATCATGCTAGGTGAAATGGGAATGTCTCCTGGAATCGATGAACTATCGATTGATCATGGTAGACATCACATAAGGGAAGCCAGAAGCCTTATTAATAGCGTTTTAGAAAGCAAAACAATGAAGGAGCTTCATAGTCAAGGACTAGGAGAAAGTTCCGAAATGACTTATACACACAAGCTTGCTGACAAAGCCAAAGAATACATAGATCTTGTCGCCCAAATGCATTCTGTCAAATAAAATGACAAGTGAGGAGTGGGCTCATTGAAAGGAGCCCGCTCTTTTCTTTTTTTATTATTCCTTGTGCTCTTTTCCCTTTAGAATGGAATCCTCTTATGGGGAATAAGAAGTTGTGAGGCTGGAATTCATTATGCCTTTTTTTAAGCATAAACTTTCTTTTCTTGTATTTTTTGGGTGGAATTTCACCCAAGGTTTTTCTTATTTTTTAAAATTATAATTTTTTTTTCATTTTTTTTCCCTCCTTTAAAAAATCAGGCTCTTTGATACTTCCAAAGCTTTTGGCATACCTCTTGCTAAGAGATCGCATCGCTATGAAAAGGGTCTCAATGAGTGCGTTTCTGGGCATGGCTCTTTTTTTGTTATTCTTTGCAAACAATGGATTTGGTTCTGAAGATCAGCCAATAAGCCAAAAAGAATCGACTGTAGCCGTTGGGTTTGATCCAGATAATCCAGGGAAGGAAACACAATCCAAAACCAAGACAGCTCAAAAGTCTGCTGATTCTGATAGGAATAGAGAAGGTTATAAGCCAGAAAACTCAGAAATTATTTATACGCAAAGGACTCTAGAAGAAACCGTCAGCCAACTTCCTGAAGTCCAAGTAATAGCCGTAACACCTTTGCCGGGGATGGGGCAGCCGCTGGAAAATTTACCTGGGAATTATCAACTAGCCAAAGGAGAAACTTGGCTAAGGCAGGAAGAGTTTAGCCTACCGCAATTTATGGAAAGGAACCTGGCTAGCGTGAATGAAGTCAATCTCAATGGTAATCCTTTTTTGCCTAATATCAATTATCGTGGATTTGCGGCTTCGCCTATTCCTGGTACTCCTGTGGGGATTTCTGTTTTTTATGATGGGGTAAGGATTAATGAACCCTTTACAAACAATGTTCTTTGGGATTATGTGCCTCAGCTGGCTGTTTCCACTATGGAAGTAGTTCCGGGTTCAAATCCTATTTATGGACAGAATACTCTTGGAGGTGCGTTGGTAATTCAAACAAAGGATGGAAGGCGCAATCCAGGCTCCATGATCCAGGATTATGCTGGAGCATGGGGAACCAATGATCTCGAATTTCAACACGGGGGGTATAAGGGAAAATGGGACTGGTTTTTGTCTGGCAACTGGTTTAGTCAAGAAGGTTGGAGACAGCAAAGTTCAAGCTATGTCAAACAGCTTTTTGGGAAAGTAGGCTATCATGACGAGGGGACAGGAACCGACATCCATTTAGAATATACAGGGGCTGATAATCTATTAAATATTTTGGGCCCTACGCCTGTGGATATGTTACAGACAGCAGGAAATTCCATGATCTATACAGGGCCTAATCCTCAGCAGGACAATCTGAACTTTGTCAATCTATTCGCTACTCAAGCCCTAACAGAAGAATGGACTATCGGAGGGAATGCGTATTTTAGGGAATCTGACTTTTCTTTTAACAATGGAAATATCGCAAATAATGTGAATCAGTTTCTAGGGTTTAACTATCCATTAGATGCTCAAGCCTTGGATCAAAATGGAATGCCAATTCCAGCTGGAGAATGGGATTTTGGGAATATTAATCAAACAGGAGCAGGAGCCCGGATTCAAGGACAATGGGATAAAAAATTGGGTTCCATGGAAAATTATATGATTGCAGGAGCAAGTTTTGATTGGTCTCAGAGTATATTTAATTCTGGCTTTTATCCCGCAGCCATGGGAGCCAATTACAATAATATATTGATTCCTGGTTTTCCTTTTCAACAACAGTTTGTGGTGCCTGGATATTCGGACTTCTTAGGATTGTATCTGACCGACACTTTTTCTCCCACACCCTGGTTTCACCTTACAGGAGCTTTAAGGGACAACTATGCGCAAATCACTATTGGTGGTTTTGGCCTAGATACCAATGGGCAGACCGTTTCATTGAGTGCCGCAGAGAGGTTCCAGCAACTAACCCCTGCAGCCGGATTTACATTTCAGCCGCTTTTGGCTTTTGGGACCCTTGATCCACAAATAAAAGATTTAACCTTTTTTTTCAACTATAGTGAAAGTTTTAGGGCCCCCATGCCTGGAGAGATTACAGGAGCTAATCCAGTCATACCTGTCATTCTTCCCATAGCGCAGCTGGGCGACCCTATGCTTGCTCCCGTTCTTGCTCAGACTTTCGAAAGTGGCCTTCGAGGATCGATTAAAGCAAGTAAGATATCGTGGGCTCTTTCCTTTTATCGAACAGATATTGCCAACAACATCGTTTTTCAGAATACAGGACATTCCAGCGCTGGATTTTTCCAAAATGTAGCTGCAGAAAGAAACCAAGGGATAGAAATCACCTTAGAGGGAAATTACAAAAAACTGGGTTGGTTTGCTAATTGGTCCTTTCTGGAAGCAACTTTTCAGTCCTCACTTTTTTTGGAAAATGCAATAAGCACTTCCGTGCCTGTCTCTCCAGGAAACAGGCTTCCCAACCTGCCCGAACAGATGTTTAAAGCTGGTATCAGTTATCAGATATTACCAAGATGGCTTATTTCGGCTGATTTTCAATACTATTCAAGCCGCTTTCTTTACGGTGATTGGGCGAATGTGTATCCAATGATGAGGGGCTTTTCTGTTCTAAATCTTCAAAGCTATGTTACCATCAATCGGTATGTCCAGCTCTTTGTTTTTGCTACCAATGTGTTCAATGAATTTTACGCTGGGGCAGGGATGATCTCCCAGAATGTGTTTACTGGAGCTCCTAATGGGGGAACAATAGTGCCTTTTATCACTCCTGGTTCTCCTTTTGGAATATGGGGAGGAGCAAGAATAACTTTTTAAGCATCAGATTGGTTGGTCTTTTTTTCGATTGTCTCTTCCTATCTATTGCGTCTCGTTGCGCATCTCCTAGGTCTTGTTTACTGGTTTTTGCGGCATACCCATAGATAATGGGCGAAACTCATCAGCAAGCTTTTTTTGATGAGAAAATCTTTTCTACAAAAGAATCTGCTAGCTAAATTAGCTATTTTGATTGGAAGGGGTGGAGGAGTATTTGATAGTGTTTTTTATTCAACGCTGTCTTGAAGGAGAAAGATGTTTTCATCGATTCTAAGAAATTTAGAAGCCTTTTTGACGTACTCCTCCCTCGAATGTAGATCGGTGTATTTCTTCAAAGCTTTATGAGCAGCTAAAAAAGCATAATCTTTTAGTAGGGGGCGTAAGGAAAATTTACTGTCCTGAGAGCTGAACAAATAAAAAGAATTATGATTATCTTTGATGAGTAATTCGATCTCTTCCCCATCATGACTCTCTTGAGAGATGCTGACATCTAAACATTCGTAATGAGCAATCAAAAACTGATGAACATCTCTAACAATTGATGCATGGGCAGTCGCCATAGGGGAAAAAATAATGAGAAGCATTGCAAAGGTCCTACGAATAGCAAACCACAAGGCAACGTTCCTTCTCTTTCTTTCTTTTTCCATCTTCTCTATAACTACTAATTCCTTTGACGGTCTTGTGTTTCTATTTTCTTAAAAAAGAAATACATTTCTTTTTTTTCTATCTTAGAAATAGAAAACAAAGAGTTTCTCAGGGACAAAGTTCACTGTTAAAAAAGACAGCTTTCCTTGAGGATCATGGAATCTGATTGGACAGGTTAAGCAATTCAAAAGATAGTTGCTCTGACTATTTTCTATTCATTACGGGAAATTACTGGATCAAATCGGCCAGATAGATCAATCTCTGCTAGGTAAGACTGTCCTTCTAGAGCATGAATCCAGTGAAAAAGATTTGTCTTAGGGCATACATACCAGAAGAAAGGACAAGGTGGAACATTTAGCTGAAAGCGGAAATAAAAAAACATGAAATCCCTGAGAATGGACTCCTAAAAATAGGTCATTTGAGGATTGAAATAGCCATGGAGGGAGAATGCTTCGCGTTTTCACAATAAGACACCTAGAAAAGCTCAGACTAACGAACAGCAAAAGAAGATCCTTTGGCTTTAGCCATACAATGTTTTGTTCATCTACTCTTTTGTTGAGCCTTTCTCTTGGATTGGGAAGGGGATGGAAAAAGGATAAATTATTCAATAATGTTAAGAGCATAGTTGATAAGCATTAAAACAAAAAGGAAGTTGTCAAAGTGCAAAATACAATAGTTGCTCCGGCAACCCCGCCGGCTGTTTCTGCCATAGCTATTGTGCGGATGAGTGGGCCAGAAAGCCTATGGATTATCAATTCATTGTTAAAAAAACCTCCCTATTGGGAACCTCAAAAGCTTTATTACAGAAAACTTTTTTTTGAAGAGGAACTCATAGACGACGTAGTATTGTCGTATTGGAAATCTCCGAAGTCTTATACTGGTGAAGATATGGTGGAGATCTCTTGCCACGGTAATCCCTTTATAGTTGAAAAGATTCTTGAGGCCTGTCAGAAGCTTGGAGCAAGGCTAGCTGCTCCTGGTGAATTTACTAAACGGGCTTTTTTAAATGGGAAAATCGATTTAACGCAAGCTGAATCTGTCATTGACCTTATACATGCAGGCGGATCCTTGGCTTTAAGATCGGCCCAAGCGTTACAATCAGGCGGCTTATCTAGAGTTTTGCTGGCGATACGCGAAGAGTTGATCGATATTGTTTCTGAGCTTGAAGCCTATATAGATTTTCCTGAAGAAGATATTCAACCAAGGGTAGGGGAACAAATTATTGCCAAGCTGTCAGAAATTGAAAAAAAACTTCAAAACTTGCTCTCTTCTGCTTCTTTAAGTAGAGTTTTGAAAGAGGGATTTACAATTGTTTTGGCTGGATCCCCCAATGTTGGCAAGTCAAGTTTATTCAATGCATTGCTCAAAGAAAACCGGGCTATTGTTTCTCCACATCCAGGAACGACAAGAGACACAATCGAAGCTGAGTGTCGCATTTCATCCTTCCTTGTTAAAATTGTTGATACAGCCGGGCAGAGGCAATCTGTCGACGAGATAGAAGCTGAAGGGATAAGAAGAGCCAAAGAGGCAGTAAAAAAAGGGGATCTGATTATACATCTTGTTTCGGCACCTGATCCTCCTTCGTCTGATCCTTTTGTTTTGGATGAGCTTTTGCCTGAACAGAGAGTAATTCTAGTTGCATCGAAAGCAGACTTAGGCATTCATCCATTAAATCAAGAAAGACTGGCTGTTTCTGTCGTGACGGGCAAAGGAATTGATAAGCTTGAAGAAAAGATAAAAGAGATTTTAACTGGATTCTTTCCTCGCGATTTTTCCTATGGAATCAATTCCAGACAAGCGGTGGCAATAGAGAAGGTATTGACAGCGGTTAAAAGAGGGATAATGGGGATTAGAGAAAAGTGGCTTCCTGAGCTTATTAGTAGCGAGTTAAGATATGGTTTAGAAGCCATAGGGGAAGTTATCGGCTTTATAAGTTCGGAAGATATTTTGGATAAAATTTTTCAGAAATTTTGCATTGGAAAATGACTGATGATCTATAATCTCTTAAGGCCGTTACTTTTTTCTTTGGATCCTGAATTTGTTCATCTTTGTAGCTTGCAGTTATTAAGTCAGCCTTTATTTGGTTACTTGTCTAGGGCTCTTTTATCTCCTCTAATGGCAGTCAAAGGATTAGAAAAAGAACTTTGGGGGATTCATTTTTCTAATCCTATAGGGCTGGCTGCTGGATTCGATAAAAATGGAATTGCTTTACAAGCCTGGGAGTCTTTTGGTTTTGGCTTTGTGGAAATAGGAACGGTGACTCCGTTGCCTCAAAAAGGCAATCCAAAGCCAAGGCTCGCTAGATTGTCACAAAGTGAGGCTCTTTGGAACTCCTTAGGCTTTCCAAGTGAGGGGGCAGAAAAGGTTTCGAAGAGGTTGAGGAAGTTTCTTATGACGAAGGGAAAGCCCAGAATGGCTATTGGGATAAACATTGGGAAAAACAGGTTGACTCCTTTAGACGAAGCGGCTGAGGACTATAAAAAATGTTTTTCTTATTTTAAGGATCTAGCGGATTTTTTTGTTGTCAACGTCAGCTCTCCAAATACTGTTGGTTTAAGATCACTACAGGAAAAAAAGGGATTGGAGCTAATTTTAGAAGAGCTAAACTCTATCAATATTGTCCCTAAAAGTCCTATTCTTGTTAAAATTTCAGCTGACATCGAACTAAGAACTGTTGCTGATATCTTGAGTGTGCTTATTGAAAAAGAGGCTGGGGGAGTGGTTATAGCCAACACCATGCTTGCTAAGGGACCCTGGGGACATATGGGGGGGATGAGTGGAAGACCGCTGAGCAAAATTTCCACAGAGTTGATCCGTTTTGTCAAAAAAGAAAGTCTTGGGCGCCTTCCAGTCATTGGAGTAGGAGGAATTTTTAATACGGCCGATGCGGTTGAAAAAATAGAAGCGGGAGCAGATTTGCTGGAAGTATTTACTGGCTTTGTGTACAATGGCCCTTCCTTGCCAAAAAGGCTTTGTCAAGGGCTGGTTGAATATTATCGGACCAAAAGCTTAGGCTGAAGCAAAATATCAAAGCTAGGTTCTTTGAATATGATTAAATTTCAAGAGCTTGGCCGGCTTTGAGAAGGTGAAATGGAATATCTTCGTCCTGAAATTTTGCTTTGGCTTCTTCATGGTCGATTTTG
This sequence comes from Methylacidiphilum sp. Yel, assembly GCF_004421185.1. Taxonomy (GTDB): domain Bacteria; phylum Verrucomicrobiota; class Verrucomicrobiia; order Methylacidiphilales; family Methylacidiphilaceae; genus Methylacidiphilum. The sequence continues at coordinate 8,463 of NZ_LXQB01000046.1, forward strand.
ATCGCATCAAAAGTATCAAAATGCACTCCCATAACCTGCTTACAATTGAGCAGCTTTGCGGCATAGATGGCTTCGTCTATGCCCATGGTAAAAACTCCTCCAATAGGCAAAAGAGCAATATCTATTTTAAAAAGTTCTCCAAAAAGTTTCATTTCAGAGATAATGGCAGAATCTCCCGCATAGTAAATTATTCCTTCTGGACTTTCTACAATAAATCCTCCGGCTGTCCCTCCGTAGGAACCATCAGGAAGGCTGCTGGAATGAGCGGCTTGGACAAAATGGATTTTCCCAAAATTAAAACTCCGTGATCCCCCAAGGTTCATGGGAAGAATCTGGGTTACCCCTTGCTTTTCTAGCCACAGGGTAATTTCAAAGTTAGAAAGGATAGGAGCTTGATTGGCTTTTGAAAGTTGAGCTGCATCTGAAATGTGATCGAAGTGGCCGTGAGAGACCAAAATGTAGTGTGGATGAAGATCTTCCACTTTTATCGAATGAGCCATTGGGTTCTGGGTAAGAAATGGATCGAAGAGCAGATAAGAACTCCCTACTTCTAAACCAAAACAAGAATGGCCAAAATAATGGATTTTCATATGCGCTCTTTATTTTTCAACGTTGATGACTATCCAAGTTTATAAGGTTTTGTCGAAAAATAAAAGGAAAAGTAGGAGAAGCAATGGCCGGTTATATAGGGCTCTCTCAGTCTTTCTTAATAGGGAAAGCCATATGGATCAGCAGCATGATTAAAAATAAAGATTGACTTAAAAATTAGGCAAGCCTAATATTTTTAGACAAGGCTAAATCATGAAATCCTCCTGATGGCTCTTAAAATACAGAAATTATAGCTTGACTTATTTATTGATAATAAATTATCATCTACTCTAATGTTTCTTTTTCTATTCTTTATCTTGTTCTTCTTTAATTTCTCTTGCCTTGCTTCCGCTCAACCATCGCAAGGCGTCTTTGGTTCAGACGACCTAAAACCGCAGCCAAATCAAAATGAATCAATAATCCTCCCCACTGTTGAAGTCAGTGCCGAGGCTCAAAAAGGTCCAGCTTCCTCTTTAACTTCAGCCTATGGGCCCGAAATGAGTCTATTTGAAACCCCTAGGCAGATTACCCAGCTTTCTCGTGAGGCGATAGATACCGTAGCTCCTGGAAATCTGATGGGGTATGATGATCTTGCCCCCTTAGTTCCTTCTCTAACCACAATGGCTCCTGCCGGTGATTATTCAGTAGAACCTTTTATTCGCGGACTGCCAGCCACCGTCTTCAGAAATGGTATGTTGGTAGGACTTGAAAGTTATGGGACTAGTGGAGTGCTCCCTAATTTTTATGCCTATGAAAATATTGATATAGTCCAAGGGCCAGTGACAGCAGTTTATGGTGCTAGAGAAATGGCATCGGGTTATGCCAATCAAATTACCAAACAGCCTTATTATGATAAGTTTAGAGGCGCTGCTCAGTATTCCATTGGAATGTATGACCAGAATAGGTGGAATATAGACATTGGTGGCCCTTTTGCCAATGGTAAGGCAGCCTACCGGTTTGACTACGCTGGACAATATTCTGGCAGTTATTATGAAGGGGCCTATATGCATAGTCAGGATTTTTACTTAGCTGTATCAGCCAAGCCGACTGAAAATTACTGGATAGACTCTAATGTGGAATGGGATACGCTTGGGTTTAATTTTCCTTTAGGGATTAATCGTCCTGACCAAGCGCTGATCGATTCAGGGTTGTATCAGAGTGGCAATATGATTGGGTGGTTAGGCCCCAATGGGAATTTCCATCCAGGAATTGGCACTTCGGTTCCCGGCCAAGGCTATGTTATTCAATGGGGACCTCAGTTACCTATCAGTCTGAGGAATAACCTTGCTGATTTGGCAGGATCAGGGAATTTTCTGAATTATGGAGTGGCCCAACTGATTCAGACTCTTGTAGTTTCTGACGATCTCCGGATAGTTAATAACACAATGTTTGAATATCTATCCGTATTGCAAAACCCCCTTGCCAACTCTAATTGGACGTATACACCTGGAGATTGGTTAATTGAACACCGGCTTGAAGCTCAAGCTGAGCTTCATACCGATCTTGCTGGTTTATCCACGAAGCATATGCTCGATGGGGGTATGTTTTTTTGGTTCGAAAAGAATACTGACTATACCGAAACAAGCCGAATAGCTGATAATTTCTGGAATATGGCAAAGCCTTTAAGTCGTTCTAATCTTCTTCCTCCAGTAACAATGTCAGAAGCCCTAAGGGCACAAAATATTTATTTAACTGATATTCCTGTTCCAGGGATCCCTTACATTACTTATAATACCGACAATTTTGCGACTGCCAGCTCAGAGTTTTTTCAATTTTCTCCTTTTCTACAGGATGTAATTTCTTTGGGAGAAAAATGGTCTTTCATTTTCGGCAGCAGATTGCAGTGGTATATAGTTGCTAACAGTGATCCGCCTGGGACCCCTCCTCCTTTGATGCTGCAAAGCTATTACTCGATTTTGGAGCCACAGGTAAATGCCAGTCTCAGTTATAAACCCTACCCCTGGATGAATGCCTATTTTACTTATGCTTATGCTCAAGTAGCTGCAATGGACGTTTTAGGCGCTTTTTGTCCTGAATTTACAAGCAAATATTACCACTTAACAACAACAATGTATGAATCAGGAGTTAAATTTAATTTATATCATGATAAACTTTTTCTTTCTACCGAAGGCTTTTATTATTCGACTTTTTTCCCTGTTACTGTTCTTCCTGGAGGATTTACTCCCATCACTCCGGCTGATGTTATAGGTGCTGAACTTGCTGGAACCTATCAACCGAATGCAAATTGGTCTTTTAACTTTGGCTTTGACTACCTGGTTGGCGAGGAATTTTGGACACAGAGTGCTGCCCAGACTGGACCAACGGTTATCCAGAACTACTCAGCAGCAGTTGCCGCTCTTTATAACTTGCCGGTCGATCCCTATGTTACCTTACCAACAGGCATTTATCCTTTCATCGGATTTCCTCATGAACATGGAACCACCATGATAACATACAAATCAGATCATGGCTTTGGAGCTTCTTTCTGGTTGTGGATCCAAAGTGGAATGTTTCTTTCCTATGATTATGCCACTCGCATCCCCATTGATTATACTTTAAATGCAAGCCTCTTTTATGGAACGAACAGATGGAAAATTCAGCTCCAATGCTATAATATTACTGATAATCATTATTGGTTCCCAACAGGAACTGGCTTCCAAGGAGATAGAGTCTATAACTATGATAAAATACTCATTGGGCTCCCATTTTGGGTTATGGGGACAGTAACCGTTTATTTTTAACTTCTATTTCCTTTCTGCCCTTTCAAAAAGATTGCCTGCGTCATGATGAAAATTGGTCAGCAAAGTGTTGTCACTATAGAGAAGATTGTTTATGGAGGAGAAGGTATAGGGAAACTGGAAGAGGGGTTAGTCATCTTTGTTCCATTTTCTGCTCCTAAAGAAAAGCTTCGTGTCGTCATACGTGAAATCAAAAAAAACTATGTCAAAGGAACCATAAAAGAGATTTTAGAAAAGGGCAAAGGAAGAGTACTCCCCCCTTGTCCTTCCTATGGCTCTTGTGGAGGATGTGCCTATCAACATTTAGATTATGAGACGGAATTAGAAATTAAGCAAGCGCAGCTCGAAGAGATCTTTTCTTGTTTTAAAAAAAATCATTCTTTTTTAATACAAAACATCGTCCATGGTACTTTCCCTTATGGGTATCGGAATCGGATAAGTCTTCATGTAAGAAATGGGAAGGTTGGATTTTATGAAAAAGCCTCCAATCGAATTGTACCCATAAAATCTTGTCTTATTGCATCGGAAAAAATTAACGTACTTTTGAAAAAATGGCTTAATCAAAAAAGAAAGTGTGTCGGGCCAAAAACAATGCATGTTTCCCTAAGAGAGCCTGACATCCCATCCTATGGGTTTTATCAGGTAAATCGCTATCTTCTAGAAAAAATGCGCGAGCTAGTCGATGAAACTATTGGTAGGGAAATATCCCAAATTATTGAAGGATATAGTGGAGCAGGGTTTTTTACGGAATATTTAAAGCTGAGAATGGAAAAAATTTATGCGATAGAAGAAAACCATTTGAGTGTTAAGTATGCAAAAGCCTTAGGGCTGAAAAACGTTTTTTTTATTGAAGGCAAAGTTGAGGACAAACTGGCTGATTGTCTCTCCCAAATCGAAACAGCCAAAGCAGCTTACCTCTTTGATCCACCAAAAGAAGGAATCTCCAAAGAAGTCATCTCCTTGGTTAATTCCCATCCTCTTCCAAAACTTATTTATGTGTCCTGTAATCCTTTAACCTTAAAAAGGGATATACAAAGACTAGAAAAGAACTACTTGCTTAGGACAATAAAACCGGTAGACCTTTTCCCAAAAACTCCAGAGATTGAATGTATAGCACTTTTGACAACAAAGAATGGAAGCCAAAGATAGTTGATGAGTTTTAAGCTTCTGCCTCCATGGCTTTCTTGTTTAAATGAAGCCACCTCCTAAAATCATTTTTTTTTAGGATTGAGAAAGTTGACTCTATACCTAAGTAAAGGGTTTATATTCCAACTGTGAACAAAGCAAGAAAGCTGAATCTTCTAACCCTTGGGAGCCTAGCTAAGTGCACACGGGGAGGAGATGGTTGAATTTTATGAACGAAAAGATCCTATGGAGAAGCGCTCTCAATTTGTTTCTGGATTTTTGGTTATATCCAGAAGAATTACTTTTATGCTGGCAGCTCCATTTAATAAAAAAATCTCTCCTGCTTGAATCTTTGAAGGATTAAATATGAAAGCAAGTAAGTTTGGCATCCTTTCTGCAATCCTTGCCGCAAGTTGTTGTGTTGGGCCATTGTTATTAGCCGTTTTAGGCATCTCAGCTGGATCGGTCTTTTTTGGACGATTTCATTGGTTTTTTCTAGCTGCCGGAGGAATTGTCCTCGTCTATGCATGGTGGCGTTTTATAAATGAAAAAGCCTATTGTGAATGTGAATCTTATAAGGATTCACAGACAACTTCAGCTAGTCATACACAAAAAAGGACCTTGCTTTTTCTTTTGGGAGCCACGGCTATATTTTTGCTCTTTTTAGGGATGAGTTTGTTTCAGTCTTTTGGTGGTCAAAGCCTTGCTTCAGCAAGGCTCCAAAATGTCGTGTTAAAACCTGGAGAGGTTGAAATGAGAATTCCTATAAAAGGTATGAGTTGTGTAACGTGTGAAATAGTAATTAAAGATCATCTTAAAAACGTCTCTGGAGTACAATGGGTTAAAGTGAGTGCCGCGGCAAATGAGGCCATAGTTGTTTATGACATAAACAAAACTAAGGTTGAGAAGCTCCTATCAGCTATAAAAGACGCTGGTTATGAACCAGGCGATCCCCAACTGATTAGCTCAATCAAATAGGTTTAAACATTAAACTTGAGATCCACTGGTGGATTGGATGACTGGGTTTTTATTTTTTTGTTCTGTGCTGTTTCGGTTTATTAGCTATAGGCGTATTTTTTTAGTAAAATCACTAAAGAAAAAAATGAGAAAGAATTAACCTGCTTTTTCTTCCTTGCTTCCCAATAGAATTAAAAGCTAAAAGTAGCTATTTTAAATCTTAGGCGTATAGGGCTATCCTTAAAGGCAGGCTGGTTGCTGAACATACGGCTGGCGATCATCGGAGGTATGACTTGGCGAAGCTGCGCCCCGAGTGGTTTGATGCTGCCAATACCGCAAATCGCCCTACGATTGTCTCTGCCCCTGTTTCCAGCCATGACTAGAAAGATAAGCTGGAACAGCAGAAAGAGGTGCTTGAGCAGTTCTGTGCCCGGCAAGATTGGACGTTCGAAGTCATCGCCGAGCTGGGCTCTGGGATGAGTTATCACAAGAAAGGCTTAAAGCGGCTGCTGGATGCGATCATCGACGGGTAGGTCGGAGACGCCTGGACATCACCCACAAAGACCAGCTGACGGGCTTTGGCGCGGAACTGGAGTTCGTTATTTGCGAGGTCAAGGGTGTGGAGGTTGTGATTCTCAACTAGGGTGAGGAGACGACCTTCGAGGAAGATTTGGCCACGGTTTTTTTAGCGGCAAGCAACTTCTTGTTCTTGCCTGAGCGGCACCCCTGCAGTCGGGTGCTGAACGGTGATGGCCGCTGAGGAGGTCCAATTAATATTATCATAAAAAAAATATAAAATGATGCTGAGGGAGAAAAAAATAAAAATAATATATTTATTATTTATATTTATTCTTTAATATTTTTTCTTTATTAATGATGCTAGAAAAACTCCGAAAATAAGAAGACTAAGTAGTAAGCCGCTTAAAAAGCCTGTCTTTTGATGCCAGCAGAGATGGCCACCAGAAAAAGAAGAAAATAAATAAACTCCTAGTAAAGGCAACGAAAGAAAAAGTAATGGAAAAAGCAAAAAAAGGAATAAAATCACGCCATTTATTTTCTTTTTCTTAGAAGGGATCACGATAGGTTTGCCTAAACCTAAATCGATAATTAATGGAGAGGGATCTTCTTCTAAATTCTCCTCCGTTTCATTTTTAGAAGGTAATTCCAATTCATCTAGAAACTCTATATCTATTTTTTCTTGTTTTTCTTTGAGCGCTCCTCTCTCCAATGTGCCATGAGGATAAAAATCTCTAATTCGATTTTTCATAGTCTAAATTAATATAATCAAATTTAGGAAGATTGTTGTCGTATCCCTTTTTGTTTTTCTTGGTTTTCTTCATCCTTTAAAAAATCCGTATTTCCTTTGAGCAGTTCTTTCTGGATAGAAGCGTAAATGTCATAGGATTTGGAATCAAAGAGACAAAATATAACTTTATTTGGGATCACATTAGTACTAAGAAAGGAAAGGATAGTTTTCCAGGCTATTTTAGCTGCTAGATCAGAGGGAAACCCATAAGCCCCAGTGCTAATTGCAGGAAAAGCTACGGTTTTGGCCTCTACTTCTTTGGCACGGAGTAAGGCTTGATGATAACAAGAAGCTAGAAGCGCTTTTTCATTGGCTACTCCGCCTCTCCAAACAGGACCGACAGCATGAATGATCCATTTAGCTTTGAGATTAAAACCAGGAGTAACTTTAGCCTCTCCGGTTGGACAACCATTTAGTTTGGCACAGGCTTCAGCTAATTTTGGTCCTGCAGCCCTATGAATAGCCCCATCGACACCTCCACCTTTAATAAGCCTTGAATTAGCAGCATTAACAATGGCATCAACCTCTAACCTAGTTATGTCATCCTGAATAAGTTCTATCCGATGAAGCTCTTCTTCTCCCTTCATATGACCTATTTAACTATTGTGCTTATAACTAAAGACTTTTAGCTTTGTTCTATGTATCCAACCTTTCACAATAACCATACACCATAGAAATCAGAATGGGGACACGCATCGCTTTTTCAGCAAGCCTAGGAATACTATTATTTCTTTTACTGCTCCAATCCGGTGAAACCAAAATGGTTGTAAAAGGAGAAAAATACCTGTTAAAGGATTTTCCAAAAATCGAAAGAAGAGAAATGACTATCTTGAATAGTTGCCAAGTTTTCTGTTCCCTTTTTAAGGAACCACTCATTTGCTCCTTCCAATTGTTTTCAGGTTTTTGAGGACTAGATTGGCTCTCAAGATGCTATAAATAGAGTTGTATATTAAAATCTAATTTATTTTGTTCTTAGTTGTCAACTTCCTCTTCTTGCTCTCTCTGAGGAGCTCGCTCTTTCAAATAAGAAAATTCATATGAAGAGATGATTGACTCTCCTATAGCCCATGTTTGGTGCTTGGGCCGAGGTACTCTAGGACCTCCGGGCTCCTCCGCCGCCTAAAGTCCCACCAAAAACCCATGTCCCTGGCTCCAAAGAAAGCCCAGGTTGGCCCTACTGACCATCCCCCCGGTCCCCGAGCAAAGACTATCCGGTGCTAGCCCAAAGCGCTTCTCTCTAAATCCTCCACTACCATCTGGACCGTTTCCAAATCCTGCAGACTCCTCCGGACCATCTCCTTCGAAGTAGGAAGAGCTCAAATCGTAGAAGACCATCTTGGGTTTCAAGGAAAAAAAAGATCTTTAGGCCCAAGCAAAAAGGCTCTCTTCGATCTTCCCCTTCCTTTGAATCAGCTCATCCAGCGTCCGATACCAGGGCCAAAGGAAGCGGTGGCCCACCTGTACCCGACCGTTTTGCTTCCACACCGGCTTTAGTCCGCTCCTCCCTCGCCGATCCAGGACATAGTCAGTCTCTAACCACTGGGAAGAGGGCATGTTCGCTTCCCGGGCAAATCAACCGATGGGCTATAAGAACAAAAGCTCTCCTTGCCTAGGGAAAGAGCTTGTCGCCTCTAGAGTAGCTCCCCCCAAAAGCTAAAGGAAACCCCAACTCCTCCCACAAAGCCCTGGCTAATAGTCGCAGCCCCCAAACCGCCGCCAGTTCTGGCTTAGAGCTCTCCGTCGTCTTTGCTCGAGCTCCCCCGTTAAAA
>NZ_LXQB01000046.1:16953-19492 GCF_004421185.1 Methylacidiphilum sp. Yel
AGCCTGTCCACATGAGGAGCCAAAAGCTCCTTGCGCTAGAAGATTCGCTATCGACCGGATCTCTAGATTTTCCCTCGATCGTAGTAGCTCTCCACCAGCCGAACATACTGGTCCACCTTCCCGCTTGTCCGCCGAATCGGCACGATACGCAGAAACATAAAGAGGCATTATCCTACAACGTTGATCTATTTATTTAGTTACTTTAAAAGATTTATTCATAATAATTCTTCATAAGATATAACTATGTTTCGACAAAAATGGCTCCCTCTCCTCTGGAGCACCCACAAAATCAGGCGATTTTCAACAAACATGGGTTAGGCTGTTATTTTTATTCTTGTGGAACTTGTCACTATTGATTCCAAGGATTCTTCCTTCTCGGAGGAAAGGCCAAAGCATAAGGATATTCTAGAGAAAGACAGGGATTATAAAAAGGATCCTCATTAATCATTTTCCCCCATTTTTCACGCCAATATATCCATTCTTTTTTAGAATGCTCGCTAGCTTGACGGCCTCTAGATTTTGACTCATGATGAATTAATTGGGCATAAGGGGTCCAGCTAATCCAATAGCCTTTACTGATCAGTTTGCAGCATAAATCCACATCTCCAAAATCGATTGTTAAATTTTCATCAAACTTTCCGACTTCTTCAAAGACTTCTTTTTTGATCAACATACAGGCAGCAGTCACACAACCAATATTTTGTTGGAGCAGGGCATTGGAAAAATACCCGCTATATTCTCTGCTAAAGCCAGAAAACCTGTGAGCAGCCACCCCACCTACGAGCAATATTACTCCAGCATGCTGGATTATGCCTTGAGGATAAAAGAGTTTAGCCCCCACTGCCGCTATCTCTGGTCGGCAGATATGCCTCATTAATTCAGTTAGCCAATCGGGTTTGATAACTTCTAAGTCGTCGTTAATAAATCCAATGATATTCGAATCCACCTGTTCAGCAGCCCAATTGTTCAGCTTCGAATAGTTAAAAGCGTTCTGGTCGTCATACAATACCCTAAGCTGAGCTCTCTTTTGCAGGTGATCAAGATAGGTTGTTATCTCTGGGTTAGTACAATTAGGACCATTTGCAACAATTAAAAGCTCAAAGTTTTTGTAATCAGTCTTAAAAAGAATGCTTTCTATGCAATCTTTTACCAAGGAATGTTTGAAGGCTGAAAGCATGATCAAACTGACTTTGGGATAGGGTTTTGGAATATCATAGAGGATACGATGATACTCGAAAGATGGCCCCACCGGAAGAACTATTGCCTTGATCTGTTTTCTTGCTAGATGATCCACTAAGGCATTCCTTGCCGATTTTGCAGCATAAGGTTTATTGTGTATGTCCAAAGCAGTGGAACCTGATACCGCTCGCCAATGATACAAAACATAAGGAATATGTCTTATAGCCTTATCTCCTACTTGTTCCCACACCCGCAAAGCTAAATCCCAGTCTTGCGCTCCTTCATAACCGATTCGAAACCCTCCAACCTTCCTTACCAGATCCCTTCGGTAGACTCCAAGATGACTAATGAGATTTTGAGATCGGAAAAGATCTGGATTCCAATCAGGTTTAAAAAAAGGATCGTACCGCTTGCCCTTTTCATCAATTTTATCTTCATCACTATACAGGATACAGACTTCGGGGAATCGATTAATCTCTTCAACAACCATATAAAGGGCATGCGGGGCAAGAAGATCGTCGGAGTCTAGAAGTACAATGAATTCTCCTTCCGCTAGTTCCAGTGCACTGTTTGAATTTGCACTCATATGACCATTGGTCTGCCGGAATGTTACCTTGATTCTTGGATCCTTCCTTCGATAGTCTTCCAAAATTCGCCGAGTTGCTGGATCTGATGAAGCATCGTCAGAAATGCATAGCTCCCAATGCGGATAGATCTGATTTCTGACCGATTCAATCGATTCGATAAGATATTTTTCTGGTGTATTGTAAACGGGCATTAAAACCGACAAGAGTGGTTGAATCGATAATTTTGTAATCCTCGCTTTTATTTTTTCTTTGTCTTTTGGTGAAATCGAATCAAAAAGCTCTAGCCAATGTTGATAATAGGCATCGATGGTTTTTTGCCTTTTCGTTTTTTGAACAATAATAATAAAACTTCCAAGCTTAATCCACTGCCCAGAATCTTCTTGGGCTTTAATGACAACATATTTCACACCTCGACTCAGATCACAGAAAATCTCAAAACCGCAATCCCTTCGTATCGACACTCCCCGCGAGGAATACCGCTGTTCTACATCCGGTCTTGCTACTATTTCAGCTTCAAATACGCTATTTTTGCTCTGGGCAATTATTTTTTTTGCCCTTTTGCCTTCAGGTCCAAAAAACCAGCCTGAAACATACAACAGCCTATCCTTTAGAAACAACACCGTGCTTTTGGGATTTTCTATCAAGTAATGAACATTGTGTGCTTTGTTTACCAAACCACTCATCCTACTTGTTCCTATCATCCTTCCAATTACTCCCTCTCTGTTTCCCAATCCTCAGGAAGAAGAGTTACCCTTGGTGGGAAAGAAAGTTTA
>NZ_LXQB01000047.1 GCF_004421185.1 Methylacidiphilum sp. Yel
GCCGCAGCGGTGAATAGCAGCGGGTGGGCATTGTTCCAGAGACTCAAGGCGAGGGGCCTGGAGGTCGAAGTCGTCAGTGGTGGCCGGACGAAGTGGAATCGGTATCGGCTCAGTATTCCCAAGACCCACTGCCTGGACGCGGCCTGTGTGTGGCATGTGGACGCTGTGGAGTGCTGGAAGCAGCCGGTATTACAGGTGCAGGGCAGGGAGCGCGGTAGTTATCAGCGCACACGCCTCACGAAGTACGGCTTCCCGCACGTATACCTGACCAGAAGCAAAAGCGCCTTCGGGTTTCAGACCGGCGAGCTGATAGGGGCCGTGGGCAGAACCGGGAAGAAAGTTGGCACCTACCTTGGCCGTGTGGCCATCCGTGCCAGTGGAAGTATTGACCTCCAGACCGGTAATGGACTGGTGCAAGGGAAGGCAAGCACCGATTCTCTACCTTGGTCGGGCGTGCAGATGGATATGGGTATTCGTGGACCAAGATAGCATTGGACAAAGGAGACGGCGGGAACTGGGGCGGCTTACGCCGCCGCGCTATCCCCCCGGCATGAATGACGGGGTTTCCCGGCAACTGGATAAAATTGAGGTTTAAATGAAAAAAAGTTTTCATCAATATAGGACTCATTTATGTCATGAGCTTGGTTTGAAGGATGTTGGGCAAAAGGTAAGTCTATGTGGCTGGGTACAATCGAAAAGAGATCATGGGGGTCTTTTGTTTGTTGATCTTCGAGACAGAGAAGGTATAACGCAGGTTGTTTTTCATCCTGACAAAGATCCTGCCCTTTTTGCCTCTGCAAAACAAATAAAAGACGAGTTTGTAATCAAGGTTGGAGGAGTAGTGGTAGAAAGACCAGCGGGGACAAAAAATGCAGCTATACCTACTGGAGAAATCGAACTGGAAGCTGAAAATCTTGAAATTTTGAATCCTTCGCTACCCTTGCCTTTTAACTTAGACGAACCAATTGAAAATGAGGAATTAAGACTATCCTTCCGTTTTCTTGATTTAAGGAGGAAAAAACTCCTGAACTCTTTAAAACTTCGTCATCAAGTGACCTATGTGGTCAGGGATTATCTTACAAGCAAAGGTTTTCTGGAAATTGAGACGCCTATTTTATCTAAAAGTACTCCGGAGGGAGCCAGAGATTTTTTGGTACCAAGCCGACTCTCTCCTGGTAAGTTTTACGCGTTGCCTCAGGCTCCGCAACAATATAAACAATTGCTTATGGTGGCGGGCATTGATAAGTATTTCCAAATTGCTCGCTGTTTTCGAGACGAAGATTTGCGTTCTGACAGGCAACCCGAGTTTACCCAGATAGATATAGAAGCCTCTTTTGTAGTTGTTGATGACATTCTGCAGTGGGTTGAAGAAATGATCCAGCAGATTTTTTCAAAGGTTCTTGGCATTGAACTTCCTGTTCCTTTTGCTCGTATTACTTACAAGCAAGCTTTGGATCTTTACGGTTCTGATAAGCCCGATCTGAGAATAGCTTGGCAAATACAAGATGTCGGAGAGGTGTTTGAGAATACAGAGTTTAAAATTTTTCGTGAAGTCCTTGCCAGGGGAGGTGTCATTAAAGCATTAAATGCTAAAAAAGCAAGTCCAATGGTTGGTCCTGCAGGGATCGCAGAGTTGGAAGAATTAGCTAAGTCAATGGGAGCAAAAGGCTTAGCTTATATTCGGATTGAAGATAAAGAGTGGAAATCACCCATAGTGAAGTTCTTTTCTATGGAGGAGCGCAAAAGGCTAGAGAATGTTCTTGGTATAGAACCAGCTGATTTGATTTTTTTTAGCGCTGGGCCATGGGATCAGGCTTGTCAAGTGCTTGGAAAAGTGAGGTTGCACTTGGCAGAAATGACGCGAAGTGTGCCACCAAATGAATGGAAATTTGTCTGGGTGACGGATTTTCCTCTTTTTGAATACAGCCCCTTAGAACAGAAATGGAATAGCGTTCATCATCCTTTTACTAGACCCTGTCAAGAAGATATAGGTAAACTGGATAGTGGTAAATATGATGAGATTCGAGCGCTGGCTTATGATATCATCTTAAATGGTGTGGAACTTGGAGGAGGAAGTATTCGGATTCATGAAAAAGAACTGCAAGAGAAAATATTTTCAATTCTTGGTATCGATAAAGATCGGCAAAAGCTACTTTTTGGTCATCTCCTTAAAGCTTTTCAATATGGAGCCCCGCCTCATGGAGGGATAGCCTTGGGGTTAGACAGGTTTGTTATGCTCCTGAGTGGTGCTGAAACTATCAGAGATGTAATAGCTTTTCCAAAAAACCGGCATGGAGTGGATCTTCTTACTCAATCTCCTTCAGAGGTAGACTTTCAGCAACTTAAAGAACTTCATATTAAGTTGGCTTTCCCTTCCTTAGATTCCAGACTACGGCAAGAACCTGAAATAGAACCTTAAAGCTTAAAATGATTTTATATGAGAAAGAGAGGGAGCAACAAGAATGATTCCATTTAAAAATTGGAAACGTCGAACTAAATTAATAGCAACTCTGGGACCGGCTACAGAATCAGGGGAAATGATTTTTTCCTTGATTGAAAGTGGAGTCGATATTTTCCGTTTCAACATGTCTCATGGGAAGCCTGATTGGGTTAGAGAGAAAGCGGCTCTTATCCAGGAGTTTTCAAGAAGGGCTGGAAAGTATGTTGGTATGCTCCTAGATACACAAGGACCAGCCATTCGTACAGGTGATTTGCCCGATCAAATGCAATTGAAGCCGGGAGATATCTTTACTTTTACTGTTCGAGGAGAGAAGGTGGAAGATCAGCATTCCGTTTCCGTCAATTATGATGATATTGTCAATGATATCCAAGTCGGAGATGTCGTTTTGGTGGATAACGGAAATATTCAAATGAAGGTAATTTCGAAAGAAAAGAATTTTTTGCGCTGCGAAGTGTTGACTCCAGGGGTTATGAAAAGCAGACGGCATATTAATATTCCTGGGGTTCGGATTAATTTGCCACCATTGACTCAAAAAGATCTAAGGGATATCCAGTTGGGAATCGAGTGTGGAATGGATTTCTTTGCCTTATCTTTTGTTAGGGAAGCAAATGATTGTGATTTGTTACGTCAAATTCTCATTTCGAAAGGATCCACCGGAAAAGTTGTTGCTAAAATAGAGGATCAGCTAGCCATTAAAAACCTCTTCCAAATTATCGATTCTTCAGATGCCATTATGATTGCCCGTGGAGATTTGGGCATAGAATGTCCTTTTGAAGAACTGCCTATTATTCAAAGACGGATCGTTAAATCCTGCATACAGAAGAGAAAACCGGTTATCGTCGCCACACATCTTCTTGAGAGCATGATTATGAATCCTGCACCTACCCGTGCTGAAATTACAGATATAGCCAATGCCGTTTATGAACAGGCTGATTGTCTCATGCTATCTGGGGAAACAGCTTCGGGGAGATATCCTCTAGAATGCGTGAAAATATTGGATCGTGTGGCTGTGAGAACTGAAAAAAGCGGTGGGGCTGGATATGCCTCACTTGTTGAACTTTTTGGAGACGAAGAAAAATTAGCTAAAACAGCTGTTCATCTTGCTGACGATATTGGGGCTCCAGCTATCTGCGTGTTTACTCGTTTTGGATTTTTAGCAAGTTTAATCGCAGGGCTTAGACCACGATACTCTGTGATTTATGCTTTTTGTCCCGATGAAGAAGTCTGCCGAAAACTCACCTTAAATTATGGGGTGGAACCTTGTTATGTAGTCTTCCCCAAAAGCCAAGAAGAAAGCATCGAATTAGTCGAAAAATTTTTAAAAACGAAAGGCATAGAGAGTGGTCAAAAAATTGTCTTGATCTCTGAAGTGCCTTTAAAAGGAGAAAGAGACCGCTTTATATTACTTCATCAACTCCATTATATTGAATAATTGAATTCCTACCACTTATGAAATCTTTCAGAGGAATGACCGCCTTGGTAACTGGGGCTTCTTCTGGATTAGGTTCTGAATTTGCTCGTCAGCTTGCTCAGGAAGTCAGCCAGCTGTTGATCACTTCTAGAAGAGCTGAGCGTTTACATGCTCTTACTGAAGAACTTCAAAAGCAATCGCCTCATATCCGAGTTTTTTCTATTCCAGCCGATCTAAGTTGTCAAAAGGGGAGAGAAATTCTTGCTGATTGGTTAGCTGCAGAAAAGACAGAAGTGGACATTTTGATTAACAATGCGGGCTGTGGAGATTATGGTCCTTTTGAAGAATGTCAATTCGAACGAGTGCGTTCGCTTTTGGAACTTAACATTGTCTCTTTAACTTATTTAACTCGGTTGGTTCTCCCGGATATGCTGAGGAAGAAAAGGGGGGTTATTATCAATATCGGTTCGATCGTCGGCAGAAAGCCTCTTCCAACATGTGCTGCCTATTCTGGATCCAAAAGCTATGTTCATGCTTTTTCTGAGGCCTTAAGATGGGAAATAGAAGGCAGCGGTGTGACTCTGACTGTCATTGCTCCAGGGCCGTTGGAGACGGAATTTTTTATGAAGGCGTCCAGAAAGGGAACGGATACAAAACCTTTTGTCCCGCCTTTTATGTGGGTACCTTTAAAAAAAGTGGTTCATGAGTCTTTGATGGCGGCCAAAGCAGGGAAAGCTTTTTATGTTCCTGGCTTCTCTACCCGTATCGCTTCTTTTTTACATTATCTAACCCCTGCTAGCCTGCTGCGATATATTTATCAGCTGATCTTACCTATAAAATGTCGAAATGATTCTTCAAAAGATAAAAAATTTACCTGTAGCTTGGACTAGCAAAGGAATATGTTGTGTTTCCTTTTTATTATCGCAGCCTGCAAATGATCTTTTTGGAGAGTCTTGACACTCCAAGTCTCACCCGTTAAAAAAAGAGCTATGAAACATTCAATTCCTACTGAAATTCGTAACGCCCAAGGGGAACGGTTGGATTTTGTGTACATTCCTGGCTCAGAAGAAAACAACACATTGGTAATAATTGCTCATGGGATTACTGCACATAAAGATCGGCCGATGCTTGTCGAGTTATCAAATCATCTAGCAAAAAATGGGATTCATTCTCTCCGCTTTTCCTTTTCTGGGCACGGAAAATCTGAAGGCAAATTTGAAGAATTTACCCCCACAAAAGAAGTTGGGGATCTGCAATCGGTTATTGATTCCTTGCCAGGATGGCGTTATGGATATGTCGGGCATAGTCTTGGGGCTGCAGTAGGCCTTTTATTTGCTAGTAAAGATCCAAGGATCTCTTTTTTGGTTTCCTTAGCGGGAATGGCTTATACGGCTGCCTTTGCTCAACGAGAATTCGGAAATGTTACCCCGGGAGAAGGATGTATGTGGGACATGCCTGAATTTCCTCTTTCTAAAGCACTTATAGAGGATATGAATCGGATCGATAATGTAAAAGAGGCCGCAAAAAAGATTCGAGTACCTTGGCTTTTTATCCATGGTCTTGCCGATGATGTTGTCCCTCCTCAGGATTCACGAGATTTATTTGCTATTGCATCGGAACCGAAAAAATTGATTGAAATTCCTGGGTGTGATCATCTTTTCCCTCCGCCTCATGACGCGTTTATGGCTGAAGCGGTTGTCAATTGGTTAAAAGAACTCCGATTAATATCCTAAGGACTTTATTGCTATAAAGTAAGGGGAGGATGGAAGGTCCAAGCCCTTTCTTCCTTAATCGTTGTGTTTGTGAATTAATAAACGTTATGTGTAGGTAGAATATTCAATTGAATCATGTCTATTTATTCAAAATAGGTATAAAGGAAAAAAAGAAAATGGGCGTGCATTCTGATAATTGGATCCGGCAGATGGTAAAAAAAATTCGAATGATTGAGCCTTTTGAAGAATCGCAGGTTCGAAAGAAAGCGGATGGCTCTCTGGCTATAAGTTTTGGGCTTTCAAGTTACGGTTATGACTTAAGGGTTTCTAGGGAGTTTAAGATTTTTACTAATGTTTTCAATACAGTTGTCGATCCTAAGGCTTTTGATTCTCGTTCTTTTGTTGAGATCGAATCAGACTGTTGTATTATTCCCCCTAATTCTTTTGCTTTGGCTAGAAGCGTTGAATATTTTAGAATTCCTAGGGATGTTATAACCATTTGTCTTGGAAAATCCACTTACGCGCGTTGTGGAATCATCGTCAATGTGACTCCTTTTGAACCTGAATGGGAGGGCTATGCTACCCTAGAAATTTCAAATACTACCCCACTACCAGCAAAAGTCTATGCTGAAGAAGGACTTGCTCAGGTCATTTTTATCCAAGCCTGCGAACTCTGTTCGACCTCTTATGCGGATAGAAATGGGAAGTATATGCGCCAGCAAGGCGTAACGGTTCCAAGATTATAATTTGATCTTTCTTTTATTTTCCTAATATTCTAAATGTGAAACATATCCTTGATCAGTTACCCTCTGAATGGGAACTTTTTGATTCCCTACCTGAATATCGGAAAACCCAAGTTTTAGATTGGATCTTCAAAAAGAAAGTTTTTTCTTTTTTTTCCATGACCAACCTCCCCTTAACACTCAGAGAGAGGCTTACCGAAAACTATGTGATCAAAACATTGGAGTTAGAAAAAGAAAACGATTCTCAAGACGGAACAAAAAAGTTTTTATGGAAACTTTCTGATAGTCAGTACATTGAGTCAGTCCTTATCCCTGCTTCGGATTGTATAGGAAATTCGAGACGTTTGACTCTTTGTGTTTCGACCCAGGTTGGTTGTCCTTTAAAATGTGGATTTTGTGCCAGTGGGATTTTCGGGTTTAAAAGAAATCTTAGCTGTGGCGAGATTGTTGAGCAAGTGCTGCTTTCAGAAGCAATTGCTAAAGAAAGAATAAGCCATATAGTCTTTATGGGCATGGGGGAACCCCTTCTCAATTACGAACAACTTATCCAAGCCATTCGATTCATTACCTCTTCTTGGGGACTGAGCATTAGTCCCAGAAGAATAACTATTTCCACAAGTGGCATCGTCCCGAATATCCTAAGATTGGCAAACGAATCCTTACCATTTCGGTTGGCTATTTCTTTGCATGCTACCACCGACGAATTACGAAATAAGCTGATGCCAATTAATAGGAAGTACCCATTGGAAGACCTTTTAAAGAGCTGTGAAGAATTTTGTTCTAAAAGAAAACAGAAAATCACTCTAGAATATATCTTAATTGCTGGAGTAAATGATCGGATGGAGGATGTTGAACGACTTGCAAAGATTGCCAAATCACTGAAGGCCAAAGTTAATCTTATCGCCTATAATCCTGTATTACAGATGCCATGGAAGACTCCAAAGAAAAAGGAGATCATGACCTTTTTCCATAAACTACAAATAAAAGGCGTACAAGTCTCTCTCAGACAAGAAAGAGGAAGAGATATTGATGGAGCTTGTGGACAGCTTAGACTCAGACAGATCGAAAACCATCTATTAAAAATAGATGAAAAGCCTTTTTCTCAGGACTTGCTCATCGCCGATTAAACAAGAAACGACATCCTCATTCCTATAGCTTCCCCATGCGTTCTATTATTAGAAATGTGGTCTTGGGATTTTGAACTCTTTAGAAAGATAAAGGCCTATTTCTTCAGGTTCATTTAGGAAAAACTTCTCCCCATATT
Source organism: Methylacidiphilum sp. Yel (assembly GCF_004421185.1). Lineage (GTDB taxonomy): Bacteria > Verrucomicrobiota > Verrucomicrobiia > Methylacidiphilales > Methylacidiphilaceae > Methylacidiphilum. The sequence goes on from NZ_LXQB01000047.1 coordinate 7,592, forward strand.
TTTTCGCTTTAAAAGGAATAGATGAATCCAGTGGATGATCAAAAATAATAACTGGACAGGATTGGTTTTCTTCTCCGATTAGCTCGATGATTTCTTTTCTAGGTTTTTCAAAGGAAACATAGCAAACTTTTAAACTGTCTTTTAATTGCGGATAAGTTTTTAAAACCCCTTCAAAGATCATACAATAAGGACAATAGTAAGGATCGCCTGGTCCATCATAAAATCCAGGCTTTAGCAAGTACAATATTGGTTGCATTGGATATCCTTTTCTTTAAATGTATTCTACTTAGAAGCTATAGACAAAT
>NZ_LXQB01000048.1 GCF_004421185.1 Methylacidiphilum sp. Yel
AATATTTTTATTGGATTTCAATTGTTCTTTTCTGTTCATACATAATTATACTACACATAGCTATAATTTATCGCCTTATATCCCCATGCCTGAAGGCAGGGGCATTACGGCGATGGATGGTAATATCCATTGGGTGATGTTTACCTGTACCAAGCATACCATTCTGTTTTAATTTTTTGATCAATAGAATGAATATTTTGCCACTGCCAATAGACTCTACCACTCGAAGTTTTGTAGCCATCAGGAAAAAGTTTAAAAAAATTGCCACACAACCATTGGATAAAATAGGGAGAGTTGGGTTTTCCGATTCCAGGGATGAATCGATTTATAGAGCTGAGATCTAGAGTAAAAGTCATGTACAGGGGTTCGGAGGAGTTTCCATTGATAATATAATGAAATTCATCAATTTTCCCTTGTTCTTGTGCCGGAAGGACGTTGAATTCTGCTTGAATGATATAATTATAACCACCATGGACATGAATAGACTCAGAAAGCCAGACATATTGAGCGTAGTGTGATGCATAATGTCTAGCGAAAATTTTTTCTGCTTCTTCTCGTGGATATTTTTTCATAGGAATCGGGGAGCCATTAAGCCATCCCCTGACCCACAATGCTGGAAATTGAGGGTCTTCAGGCAAAAATAGATTGCCTACGTATGCTACTGGAGAAAGTACTGAAGAATATCGTTGATCGAAAAAGATGTGCGGTTCCTGGATCATGGTTCCAGGCTTTTGAGTGAGAAAGAGTCGAGCATAGGTGTCTAATTTTTCATAGTAAGCAAAAAAGAAGAAGGAAAGAAAGAGAGACAAAAGCCCCATTTTTCCTATTTTTGATGAAAGGGTGTTATTCTGCAATTCTTTCTTTTCTATCTAGATTTCGGATGATGATTGATCCATCCCTATCCAAAGGAGATGAAGAGTAGCTCATTGCGACATAGGGACTTTCTTGCGCAAAGATATATATTTTGAGCATGTCTCACAAGCTAATCAGCATTCTAGAGGCGCCGAGTTCCTAGGGGTCGCGTCGCAAGCGCTGCGGCGCTGGGAGCCCGAGGACAAGCTTCTTTTCGATGAACGCACAGCTTGGCGGGCAGTGTCGCTCCGACCTTGCGCAGTTTCGGCCAGATCCATTCTATGCGCTGAAGGCGGTAGGTCGAACCATTGCCTACGCCCGTGTCTTTAGCTTCGAGCAGAAAGATGAGCTGGAGCAGCAAAAGCAGCTGCTTGAACGCTACTGCGCCTGGCAAGGTTGGACGTTCGAAGTCATCGCAAACCAGACACAAAGCTTGTTTGAGTAGGTGGAATGTGGTTTCTAAGAAAACGTCGATGTGGTCGACATAATCAATGTTCTAAGGACAAAGCACGCTCGGTTCGCCTGCAAATAAGCGATGCATTAGGTCACCAGCAGCAGGAACCCATCGAGGCGAATTAGGAGCGGCTCAATGCTGCGTCTGAACAACCTAAAAATCTCCGGTCTTTAGGCCAGGGAGGGTGTCAAAGCTCCTGTTCTTGAGGAATATCAAATGAACTTACGCGAAGGGAACACTAACAACCATCCTACTTTCAAAAGAAATATTGGGTCAGCTTATTTAGCATGTTTTCAGTGGGATTTATAAGGAAGTGAAATTTCTTTTCGTCTCTTTCTTAAGAGCTCTTGTAACTTTTGGTTAGACTGAGGGAAGAATATAGAGCTGCGGCAATTTTTTTCTTAGATAGCAAATAGCTCTCTGAAAAATCTAAAATATTTTTGGGCCGACTCTCATAGATTTGAGGGCTACTGATGTGGGGAAAAAACAGAAAAAAACAGACTTAGAATGCTCTCCAATAGAATTGGTAACCTATTAAATAGATATGAAAATATTCAACTGGTGTGATGATAAACAGATAATTTTCTTTTTCGTTTTTTTTCTTTGTACCTTAGAACTCTTGGAAGCTGAAACCAAACTTTCAAATTTAATAAGAAAACAAACGATAGATATCGAAGACTTTAAAAATCTTCTTAATATCTCGGATGATTTAGATGAAATAGCTTTAGATAAAATAGCAATGGATAACAGAAGCTTTAAGATTCAAGAAATTTCTTACCCTGAGAAATTTTTTATAACACATGAAACACATGATTTTCATGGTGAGTATATAGGTGTATATTCTCATCGCATTGAACCTAAAAAAACAGTTTATACTTATACATGTCCTAGTAGTGTTGATCGAGCCATAAAAAAAATTGTAGCAGTTCACTTCATAGAAAATGAATGGATTGAAAATGAACTACTACCGCCGATGCCAGTAGTACCTCGTCGAGTCAATAAAGAGACGCTAAGTATTGTTATAACTTTTGATGGAAGTAAAGTTAAGTTTGGCCCTGAAGATATCATAAAAGGCTTTGGGCTTAAGAGAGAACTTCTGGGAAGGGATGGTTCTTTAGAGATACCACCACCTCCAGAATCTTCCACAAAATTTCTTTCTCTTTCTCAAAAGTGTAAATTCATAGCCAACAGGCTAGTCGAATTGCAGATTAAGAAGAATTTCGGAAAAAGACTTTTTTAGTGTTATCTTCCCTGTTATCTAATCTTTCTCCGTTGTTCTATAATGCATAGGTTAAAAAACTACAGCTTGTTGAAAAAAAAATGAAAAGAGCTTTAGCTGTCCTTGTAGGTGAAATGCACGATGAGAATCATTATAAGTCCTTAATAAATGCCCTTCCCCAACTAGATCGACAAGGCTTTGTTTTAACCTTGGAACTACCAAGGGATTTTAATCCACTGATCCAGTCCTTTATGCGGAAAGCTAGCCTGATATATGAGAAGGCTAACGAGCATAAAATAGATATGCAAGAAGCTGAAAAAAGAGTCGATCAGTTGGAAGCAAAACTGATCTATAAAATATTAAAAAGATATCCCGCTGCTGTGTATTTGCCGTTGCCGGTGGATAAGCAGCATTATGTCAAAAGGGAAAAGAACCAATGGTATATAGTGGATAAAGGCACTGGAGAAAAAGAAGCGGTAGGGCCCCTTGTTCATTATACCGATGTAATCAAAGAGGTAGCAAAGCATAATATTCAGAACCATGGGAATCTGCAGGTATATGCGGTGGATGTTAGCACGAAAGAAATGAAAGAGCATGCTAAAAAAGGAAATCTATTTTTTAGAATAAGCTTGCCTGAAACGTGCCAACAGCCTGTTGAGGAGTACCTAAAGAAAGCAAGAAAAAGTGCTTTTCTAGGGAAAATCCCAAAAGAGAGTCTTAGAAAGAAACTATCCGAAGCCCTTCAAAAAGAGGGGATTAACCTTCACGAAGCCCTTCAAAAAGAGGGGGATTCAGAGGATCGCTTCTTTAATCGCTTCTTTAAGCAATTGAATAACATAGCGAAAATGCAACAGAAGGATAAGAGTCTTGTGGTTCATATTATCGAAAATGGAAATTTATGTTTTGGTGGAGATATGAAACCTGAATTTGTGGATTATAGGGATCAAAGGATGTCTGGAAACCTAGAATTAAAAGAGGATCACAAATATGGTCCATGTAACATTAAACAAGTGGCAGAAACTAGATCTTTTTATTATCCAGGCTCCAGAGTGATCCATTGGGGAGGAGCGTACCATTTGGGAGAAATAAAAAGACAGACCAATCTTTCAAAAGAAGTGAAGAAAGCGGGTTTTTCCTGTGTTGTTACAGCTGATGCTTATACGGATGAATTTAGGAATTATCCAACAGATTATGTGTTTGAAAGTCAGAAAGGCTTACAAAAAGCGATAACCCATGGGATAAAAATACAAACAAAATCTCACGTGCGTTACCCTCATTCCTTATCGCATGGTGAGAAACAAAAAGAAAAAGATACATCTCAACATGAACCATAAAAAACATGTGCCCTGGCGCATATGAGGAATATCCTCTCCTACAGAATCATCTATACCAGGCATACCATTGGACACAGATTTTTTGGTCGATGCTTGGGATATGGGTCCAGCGCCAGTTGACAGTACTACCGATTTTTTGGTAACCAGGAGGGTCTAGCCTAAAAAATGTGCCATAAAGCCACTGAACATAATAAGGGTTATTTTGTCTACCGATTCCAGGGATAGCCATGGTGATGGCACCAAGATCCATTGTAAAGGTCACCTCTTCGATTGGCTCCCCCCAGTTTAAAACACAGATGTATTCATCTATTTTTTGAGTGCCTTCTGCCGGCAACACGACAAACTCCGCCTGTTTGTGCAGTTCGCCGCCGCCTGTAAACCCCTCAGAAAGCCAGACATATTTCGAATGTCGAGAAACACCCGAAACGATCCCAGATGCTTGGGCTTTAGTGTATTTTTTCATTGCTTGGGCTTTAGTGTATTTTTTCATGCTCAGGGGATGACCATTAATCCAGGCCCTGGCCCACAACGCCGGATATCTCGGATCTTCCGGGATATAGGCATTATTGATTATATTTGTCCTATAATCTACTTCTACTTTTTGATCGAAAAACACATGCGGGCGGAGGGCATACGGGTAGGTTTTTTCTCTAGTAAGGAATAGCTTGGCATAAGTATGAGTCGATTCGATGTAAGAATAAAGGAAAAAAAAGGAAAGCAGGATCGTCATTTCCATGGTTCGTCCTTCCCAATAATGGCTTTTAAGACACCTCCTACTCGGCTTTGGATATTCTGTCCAACACCCTGCAGCCCTTCAATGCTTGCCCCGTGCACCCGACCAAAATGCCCGCTAAAGCCCTCAAGCAAGGCACCAGCCATGTCAGAGAATGCCAAAGACCAACCATAAGCGACTCGTACGGCTACAAGAGGGAACATCGATCCAGCATAAATAAAAGCTGCAACGATATTTATGCCTAGGGAGTATAGTACCCAGGCTCCTGAAGCCTGCAAAAACCCTAGAATGGTATAGACCACAGCACACAAAAAAGAGCTTTTAGCCGAAGCCCCTTGTTCTAGGCATTGTTGAATAGGAATACCTCCTGGAGCACCGTTATTGGTAAGAATGGATTGGAGAAAGACTTGTAAGAGACTTGAAAAGCCGCCTCCACTGCCCCCAAAAAGGTTGGAAAGGTTAAGTCCGTTAATAGGCCAGCCAATAGTCGCTTCAATGATCATAGGGATCATCGCTCCTAGGGTTGTTGCACCAGCAACAAAGCCCATATCTCCGCTGGCACTAATGCCAAAGAGGGTGTTAAAAATGATGTCTGCCATCATGTAACCAAGTCCGGCTAGGATGCAGTATAGGGGCGGAACAATTGATACGGCAACTAGGCCTATAAGCATTGGCCTCCAGAGACCCCGAAAGGAAGCAAAAAAAGTCAATGGCACCAGAGCAATACCAAAACCAGTTAAGGCTTGATATGCTGCCTCACTGCCCCCAAGCAATATAATCTGGCTAAAAATGATGGTGAATATAGCTCCAATGCAAAGGAGAGCCGCTGTTAAAACAAGAGCAAATACCCAGCCGATAGAAGTCATAAGGGGTATCGCCCAGATCTGCATAGCAGTTACGGTTTGAGAAGCAACCGGACTGATATCATTTGGCATCATAGCCATCCATGAGAGAAGTCCCTGAAAGGCTTGATTGAGATATTTGTATACCACTGGATTAAAGATCGCCAAATTATTGGCTAGTCCAAACATGCGGCTTACAAAGATCGGTCCAAATTTAAAATCGGCTATATTTCCCGAACACACTCCTCCTGGTGAAGCCACCACCCCAACGCCACTGGACGGAGGCACATGGATCCAACATATCCACCATTGCGTTGGGGTACTTCCTGCAGGCGGATCAAAGGCAAGGTTAGCGATTTGTTTTCCCCAGTTGAGTCCTCCTTGAATCAAGGCTTGCCTGGCGGCATCAATAAGGTGCTGAGGAAATTGTGCATAAACAACGATCCAAATCACAACCGCATGAATGGTATAATCGATGAGTTCATCGATAATGGGCCTTCCAAAGGCCACTCGAAATCCTCCGACGGCTGCTGCCATGAAAAATAAAAAGGGGGCGATGCTTACTGCAATCTGCTCGCCTTCTTCTCTAGCTTGCTGACCAAACTGAAAAACTTTTTGAATAAGGGGACCAAGACTTGGATCGATCCCTGAAAGAGACCCATTGGGTTGATAGCCTTGTTGTTGAGCGGAGGCAGAAAGGGTAAAAAAAAGAAAAATAAAAAAAGAAAAAATAAAAAACCTTTTTCCGCTCATTTCCTTTTCTCTTGCACTATTATTAGTAGGAAAAGGAAAGGCTATTTGGGATTGCCAATAAAAGAAAAGTCAGAAGAACTTATTAAATAAAGACTAAAAAAATGCATGCGCCAACAAACGCATGGTTTTTAGTTTTTCCTTAACGCTATTATGGAACGTCAACTACTCCGCCCTGAAGGACGGAGCTTGTGAGTCAGGCTGGGTTGACCAGGGAAAGCGGTAGTCAGTCCGCTCCGTTTGCAACAGGTAGTTAAGCCCTGCGGGAAAAAAGACAGTGGATACAAGCACTGGAAAAATCGTCTGTGCCATCCCCGTGCTCATACTGCTGGAATGGCAGCATCGAGGAGAGGCTATCTGGGATGCGCTGACCAGGCGGCGGGCGTTTCGACGGCGGCGTAGGAAATTGAGGTATCGTCCGTCACGGTTCGATAACCGGACCAGGCCGAAAGGCTGGCTGGCACCAAGTTTGCGGCATCGGGTGGATACAGTGCTGAGGTGGGTGACACGGATCGGTCTTCTTAGGCCGATTACCGCGTTATCGCAGGAACTGATGCGGTTCGACACCCAGGCCCTGGAGCATCCCGAAATCTCCGGAACGGAGTACCAGCAAGGCAGCTTGTTTGGATACGAGGTAGGGGAGTATGAATCGGCATCGGCTCAGTATCCCCAAGACCCACTGCCTGGACGCGGCCTGTGTGAGCTCAGCTCACGCGACGATTTCACCCCTCCCTCGTCAAAGAGCTGAAGGTAGGCGGCATGGTGAAGAACGAGCATCTGGCCTGATCCCTATCCAACATGGGTTTCTTTGAGTTTCGGCGGCAACTGGAATACAATGCAAAGTGGGGTGGTAGGCTAGTGGTGGTGGCCGGCCGCTGGTTTCCGCCCAGCAAGAGCTGTTTGATTGGCAGGACGGTGCAGGAAAAAATGCTGCTGGCTGTTT
>NZ_LXQB01000049.1 GCF_004421185.1 Methylacidiphilum sp. Yel
GCTCTTCCGATCTAGTTACTTTAAAAGATTTATTCATAATAATTATGTTTCGGCAAAAATGGCTCCCTCTCCTCTGGAGCACCCCCAAAATCAGGCGATTTTCACCAAACATGGGCTAGGGGCGGTTGTTGAGTTAGTGAACCGCCCCTTTGGGAATCTTTTTTGATTTTGTTTTTTTTCGATTCCCCTGTTAGACTTCGCAATAAGCGGGATCAACCGATTTTTCGGGTTCTTCCATTACTTTTGATGGCGAAGTTGCTGTTTTTCCTAAATAGACCTGCTTGATCAACTCATAGACCCTTGGACATGCTTGGAGCCAAACCCCCATGATTGCTAATGCGCCCCATCCAAAGGCCACAAAACCCCAGTGGAGTGGAGCCACAAAAAGCTCCTCCATAAACCAGCGGGTATGACCGAATTCGTTCAATCCCACATTAGGAAAGATCATCAGCGGGGAGCCAACAAGTACGGCGTAGGGAATAGAAAAAGACCTAGCAAACATGGGCAGCCTGGTGATGGCATACATGAAGGATCCTACTCCCAGTATTATGTATATAGGATAGCTTTGATAGAACTCGATGATATGACTTGGAGTAAAATCCGTATCACGAATCACCGTTTGATGCCATGTCCCATCTTGCTCAGTAAAGTAACTGGCTCCCCAGTAAAGTCCTACCGTATAGACCACAATAAACAGTCCAAGATTCCAGTACCTTCTGAGCTCTTCGACAGGAGAAATATTTTCTAAATTTCTATCCCTACTCACCCATAGCCAGGTGCATACGGCAATGAAAGCCAGCGCCTCCAAAGCCAGTTCTGCTAAAAGCAGATTCATCCAATAGGTCTGATACTCAGGGGAGGTATAATCCAGTCCTTTTGTAAAAGCAAATGCTCTTTCATATAGATTGACAAGAATATACCAACCGCTAAGTAGACCAATGCCCAACCACATTCGATTCCATGAAAATAGCGATCTTTCAGGAATCGCCATAGTCGTAGTAGTTGTTGCTTGTGCCATAGAATTCCTCCTATTTAGTTGTTCATACCTAACGGCTTTCATTTTTATATTGAAAACGAAAACCATTAATTGAAGCCGGTATACCAACCGGATTCTTTTGTAACCATAATATCTATATTTTTTTAGGCAATTAGTGAGATGGAGGAAAATGATAGATTATAACTTAAGGGATAGTGTCAATTAAAATAGGAAATATCCATATCCGCAGGTCCTGATTGGAATCAGAGTGATAATATTTATATATTTATAATAAAAAATATTGGACAAATCTATATTATTTTAACTTAAAGAATATTATAATATAATCCTATATGTTTTTAAATATATAACCATTTTTTTTAATGTCATAGAAACCGACTTTAAAATAGGCATATCTATTATAAAATCATACATGAATATACTATAATATTAAAAGAAATATACCCTATTGTATATTAGGCATATCCCTGAACTATAATGTATAAAAAGATCCCACTTAGTTTTTTGCTGATAGCGTATCAGTATCGACGCCGCTAGTTTGAGATTGCTGCCAAGAAATGGCATAATGTACAAGTTGTGGGCCACTTTTAAGGTAGAGTTTTTGTTTTATACTTGCCCGGTAAGCTTCTACGGTTTTGACACTCAAGCTTAATTGTTCTGCAATCTGTCGGCTCCCATAGCCTTTCCCTATTAGTTGAAAGACTTCAAACTCCCGATCGCTTAAAGCCTCAATTGGACTAATGGATAAAGATCTTCTTTTGCCAGAAACCCCTTGGAGAATCCGATTAGCTACATGATCACTAACGGATATTCCTCCCGCAATGACTTTTTTAAGGGCAGCAATTAGCTTTTCTCCCCCTTCGCTCTTCATTAAATACCCACGAGCTCCCGCGCGTAATACCCTCTCTGCATATAATGACTCTTCGTGCATAGATAGAACGAAAATAGCGATATCTGGATAAACCGTGTGGATATCTTTAATGAGTTCAAGACCGCTTTTCCCAGGGAGAGAAATATCGACCAAGACAATGTCAGGCTTTGTTTTTTCTATTAGCTCGAAACCCTCATGAGCGTTCTTCGCCGTTCCACATACAGTCATTCCAGTCGTAGAATTGATTAGCTGACAGAGACCTTCTCTTAAAATCGTGTGATCATCCACTATTAAAACCTTGTGTACTTTCTGCTCATCAACCATAAAACTCTTCCTCTACTTATTTTAGATTAATTATAAATTATATTTTTAATTGAATCAAGCTTTCTATAATTATTACCGGTTTTATTATAAAGTTTTTTTGCTTTTTTTAATAGAGTCTTTGTTTAAACAAAAACCAGCTAAAACTCATGCTCACTAATCCGATACCTAAAAGAGGCAAATATTGATCCCACAAAGTATCCAATCCTTTAGCCTCTAAAAAAATACCTCGCACGATGACAAGAAAATACCGCATAGGATTAAGAAAAGTAAGATACTGGATTGGTTCAGGCATATTACGGATCGGCGTAGAAAAACCAGACAGTATGATTGAAGGAACTAAAAAGAAAAACACTCCTAACAAGGCTTGTTGTTGGGTGGAAGAAATAGAAGAAATTGCAAGCTCTATTCCAATGATCGCAAAGAGAAAAAAGAAGAGTCCTAAATAAAGCAAAAGGATATGGCCATGGAAGGGAATTTTAAACCACAAAAGAGCTGCTAGCAAAATAAGCGTCGCTTGAGCCATAGCAAAAATTAAACCTGGAATGGTTTTACCTACCAAAATCTCTATCGGTCTAAGAGGCGTGACAAGCAACTGATCGAAAGTGCCCATTTCTTTTTCTCTAGCAATAGAAAGTCCAATGGTCATCGCTGAGACAACAAAAGTCAAAATTCCGATCAATCCAGGAACAATGAACCATTGGGAAAGAAGATTAGGGTTGTAGAACGCACGAAAGGTTATTTGAGAAGGTGGAGGGATTCTTCCGCTTTTTTTAATCCAATCAACATTATAATCGGCTATGATCTGATTGGCATAACCAGTAAGAATCGCAGCCGTATTGGAATTTCTCCCGTCTACAATCAGTTGGACTTTACCGCTTCTGCCAGAAAGTAGATCCCGATCAAATCTACGATCAATATGAAGAACAAAAAGCACATTTCTTTTTTGGATTTCATCTTTAAGTTGGGAGTCATTTAAAATTTCTTTTTTTAATCTAAAAATAGGGGATCCAATAAACTTTGCTATGAACTCCCTCGAATGGTACGTTCTGTTTTCATCATATAGAGCAAAGGAGACCCTAAAAAGATCAAAAGTAGCCGCATAACCAAAGATAAACATTTGAACAAGAGGCGGAACAATGAGAACGAACCGACTTCTGGGATCTCGAATAAACACAAGGATTTCTTTAATAATCAAACCAACAACCCGATTCCACATTTTTCTTTTTTTTCTCCTTCTTAAGAATCCGCTTCTAACTCCTATTCCAATCTTCTTTTCCACGAGATGTAACAAAGCCCATTGACCACAACCCCAAAAAAGAACAGAACCAATAGGTTCCAAGATAACACACTCCAGACATTTCCAGCCAAAAAAAGGGTTTGTAGAATCGAAACAAAGTATCGAGCTGGGAAAAAAAACGTAAGAAACTGAATAGCCACAGGCATCGATTGAATATCGAATATAAAACCTGAGAGCATAAAGGCAGGCAGATAGCTTGTAACGATTGCCACCATACTGGCAACAAAGGAATTTCTAGAGATATTTGAAATTAATGCCCCAATACCCAAAACCGCCAACAGAAAAAAGACTGAAGAAAGAATAAGCATCCAGAAGGACCCTCTAAAAGGAACTTTAAAAAGAAACACAGCCAGCAAGAAAGAAAATATCATCCCTCCCATCCCGAGTATAAAATAGGGTAAAAGTTTGCCAACAAAGTGTTCTAGCTTAGTCAGAGGAGTGGCAAGCATCGCTTCCATAGTTCCTCTTTCCCATTCTCTGGCAACAACAAGAGAGGTAAGCAAAGCCCCAACCACTGTCATGTTAATGACAATGATTCCTGGAACCAGATAATCTTTTGTAATCAATGCAGGATTAAACCAAACTCTAATTTCTTGGGAGATAGGCATACTCAATTGAATGTTTTGATCAATCATTTCTCTTTTAAGCCAGCCTGTCCATACTCCCAACAAATATCCTTCAAGCAGCCGAGCGGTGTTGGCATCTGTCCCATTAACGATTGTTTGGATCGTCCCTTTCCCAAAAGCCAAAGATTCTCTACTCCAGTTCCCTCTTAACCAGATAATACCTATAAGCCGTCCTTTTTGAAAATCTAATTGTGCTTTTTGGATTGTCTGATAGGATAAGGGTGAAAAGTAAATTGAATTTTTGAGACTTGATTCGAAACTAGAGGAAAGTCTAGTGGGATGTTCAACTACTATCCCCACGGGTAGGTGGATAGCATCGAGAGAAACTCCATAACCAAACAAAAAAAGTAAGATGGCGGGAAGTACAAAGGCAATAACAAAGCTTGAAGGATCTCTTAAAATTTGGATCCATTCCTTTCGGATAAAGGCATAAAGTCGGTTGTTAAAAAACAATTTTTTTTTCAATTTTCTTCAGGACTCCGTTCAATTAATCCTATGAAAGCATCCTCAATAGTGGGATTGGGATTTTCTATGGTTTGAAAACGTGCTTTTATTTCTTTGGGATTTCCTTCGATTAAAATTTTTCCCCTATTAATGATGATTAGCCGATCACAATATTCAGCTTCTTCCAAATAATGGGTAGTGATGAGTAAAGTGGTATTCTGCCGTGAAAACCGGATCATTCGGACCCAAAACTCTCTTCGGCTTTGAGGGTCCATTCCCGAAGTCGGTTCATCGAGAAAAAGGATGTCTGGTTCATGCATTGTAGCACAGGCAATAGCCAATCTTTTTTGAAATCCTAATGGGATTCGACCAGCCTCCATATCAAGAAACTCTCCAAGCTCATACTCATCAATCATTGAATTGATCTGTTTTTTCTGTTTTTCACCCTTTAGATCATATGCCCTAGAAAAAAATACTAAATTTTGAAGAACACTTAAATTGCTATAGAGAGAGAACTTTTGAGAGACATAGCCAATTCGAGATCTAGCGGTTGCTGGAGAAGTCCTCAAATCAAAACCACTCACAGAAACTTTGCCTTCCGATGGAGGCAAAAGACCACAAAGCATTCGAAATGTGGTCGATTTACCCGCCCCATTCGGTCCCAGGATTCCATAAATCTCACCTCGATTAACTGAAAAACTTATTTTTTTTACGGCTTGAAATTTACCATAAAACTTTGAGAGCTTTTCCACAACGATCACTTTTTCTGTTGATTGTCCTTTGCTCTTTTCTTTCGTCAATCCGTTTTCTTGGATCAATGTGGATGCTGGTTGTCGTTTTTGAGGGTAAAATGATAAGAGGCAGTCAGCTATTTTTGTTTCTGCTGGGCTAGAAACAATTTCTAACGACTCATTTTCCCTTAAAAAGGTTGCCGCTTTGTCTTTTTGAAGCACAATTCTTATGTATTTTCCTTCAAAAGAATGATCAATGACATAAGGACTAGATGAAATTTTCAACAATAGTTCTTTTGAATCCATTTTTTCCGAATGAATCAATAAAACAACACTCTTTGCGTTTTCTTCTAAATACGAAGGACCTCCCTGAACAAGTTTTTGTCCTTTATCCATAAGAAGAATATCCTGGCAATAGCGTGCTTCTCCTAAATAAGAAGTACTAATCACAACGGAAAGTGAGCGAGCTTTGACTAGATCATACAAAATTTTCCAAAGTTCTCTTCTAGACAAAGGATCAACGCCAACAGTCGGTTCATCAAGCAGCAACAACTTAGGCGAAGAAAGTAGAACAGAGGATAAAGCTAGTTTTTGTTTCATTCCCCCAGAAAGTCTTCCGGCAAGTCTTTTCATAAACTGTCCAAGTCCGAACATAGCTAGGAGTTCTGTAAGCTTCTGTTCTCTTTCAGTCTTTGGCACTTGATAAAGATCCGCATACAGCCGAAGATTTTCTTCTACGGTCAGATCTTCATACAACCCAAAGTTTTGAGGCATATAGCCCAACTGGGCAGACAAAGCTTCTTTATTTTCTTGGGGATTCAACCCGAGCACTTCGATCTTTCCATTGTCCGGAATATACATTCCAGTAAGAAGCCGCAATAGTGTGCTTTTGCCTGAGCCATCTGGCCCCACTATCCCTGTTATAATCCCACTGCTTATTGTAGAGGATAGCTCTCTGATTGCAAAGAACTTGCCCTTTGCTGTATGAAAGGATTTGCTCACTGCCTCCAGTCGAATGCAATGGGAATTTTCCCCCATAATGACTTAATCCATGGTTAAAGGAGGTTTTTCGGGTGGATATGGTTGATTCAATGGGATGCGAACTGTCGCTGGCATCCCTAATCTCAACCTATAATCAGGATTTTCACTATAGACCCTAACTTGATATACCAGTTTTGTTCTTAACTCGGGAGTTTCTACATTTTTAGGAGTAAATTCAGAAACTGGTGAAATGAAACCAATCCAGCCATGAAAAACTTTTCCTGGATAACTATCAGTGAGAATTTCGGCTTTCATTCCTAAAAATATTTTTCCAAGATCAGCTTCTGGAACATAAGCCCTAACCCAAACAGGACGGTCAAGAGCCAGGGTGAATACTGGAGTTTGAGGGGTAACCATATCCCCCGGTTCTAGAATCCTATCTTCGATAACTCCATCTTGGGGAGCATAGAGTTTTGCATCCTTCAGTTCTTGTTTTGCCAAGGAAAGAGCGGCTTCATCAGCCTTGAGTTTGTCTCTAGCTTCTTTTAGTGCTGCTAAAGCATTGTCCCTCTCTTGAAGAGAAATGTACTGCTCTTTAGCAAGTGCTTCGTCCCTTTTATAGGTTATTTCCGCATTTTCTAAGGCCGCTTTATCCACCGCCACCGTATGTTCAGCTTGCCTAACAGCATCCTCAAATCGAACCGGATCCAATTCAGCTAACAGCTCTCCTTTTTTTACTCGTTGCCCTTCTTGCACATACATTTTCAATATTCTCCCTGTATCGTAAAAAGCCAGTTGGACTTCTCGGATATCGACATTGCCATAGATAGTCAAGGTGCTGGCAGCAGAAAGCTGAATGCGAATATAATAGAAAAGCCCAAGGCAAAGCAATGTGAGTAAAACAGCGACAAAAACAAGCATTGTTTTCTTTTTTGTCATGGGTTTATCTTCTAAGCATGCTGTTAAAAGCCAGGATATCTTCTTGTTCTAATACCCCGGCAGCGGCTTTAAGCTGAGCTCGGGATACAATATGATTATAGAGCGCATTATAATAATTTCTAGTGGCACTCGATAAATCTGAAATCACCGTTAACAAATCAATCACTGATCTTGTGCCGAGTTCATAGCCTTTTTTGGTGGCTTCGTAAGATGTTTTGGCAGAATCTAAGGCGGTTTTTGCACTTTTAAGTTGAAGCACACTGCTTTGCAAATTCAAAAAAGCTTCTTCTGTCTCTAATTTTGTTTGATCCGAAGTATTTCTTAAAGCTTCTGATGTAGCTCTGGCTTGAGCTTGGGACTGTTTAATTTTCTGATCAATTTGCCCATCATAAAGTGGGACAGACAGAGTCAAAAAACCTGCTGCTACCTGTAAATTAAGAGGAATAGCGTTGACCGCCAGCTGACTGGAGGAACCAACCACAGATAATACAGGCCAATGCCCTCTTTTATTTTGCTCAAGTTGAGCGTAGGAAACATCCAGTAGGGATTTTGCTTGTTTGATCAGCGGCTGATTGGCCATAGCCGTTTGTACCCATAGGTCCAGTTTGTTGGGAGTTGGATTCATTGGTGAAATTTCTTTGACATCCGCAAGTTCTGCCTCCAGTGGTTTATGCGTTATTCTTTCTAGGATCGCTTTTGAAATATTCAGGGCATTTTTTGCTGTAATAAGATTAGACTGCGATAGATCATACTTAGCTTTAGCTTCTTTAACAGCCACAATATCTCCTTTCCCTGTTTTCAAGAATGCTTCAGTTTGCTTAAGAATTTCCTCATAGAGAGCCAGTTCTGTTTCCGAAACCCGCACATTGGCTTTGGCCTGTAAAACTCCAAAATATCCTTGAATAACTCGTAAAATGAGTTGTTGTCTTTGATATTGGACCCCAGACCTTTGAGCCTGGCTTTGATATTTAGCAGCTTTCAATGCGGATAGCTTCTGACCATCGAACAGTGGCTGTGTTAAAAGAACGGTGTAAAACTCAAAGGAGGTACCTGTCGCTAAAGAAAAGGAATTGATATTCACATCAATCAAACTTCCTCCTCCGGCGGCAGCATTCACCGAAAGGGTAGGTCCCAAAGCCGCTTTAGCGACTGAAACCCCAGCCTGAGTACTGGTAAAAAGATAGCTTTCCCTCGATAGAATAGGATCAGATTCCAAAGCCTGCTGAAAAACTTGAACAAGGTCTTCTACAGCCTTAGCAGTTGGCACTGCAAAGAAAATAAAACAAAAAAGCCCCCATAACCATAAAAAGAACTTTTCTAGAATCATCGAATCATTGAGTGTGCGTAATTTTTTCCAGAAATAGTCCATTTTGAAAACTAAAAATAAAAATTAAGAAAAATAAAGTCAATTCCTCAATGGCTAAGCTATTCTGACCAGATGCGGCCGCCGTAAGCCCTTGGCTTCAGACATGTGGGATAAGGCGGGTTCGGATTTTTCCCGTTAGGGGTTGAATTTATACATCCATCTGTCTTCTAACGGCTGAGTGAAGTACCAATCGAACAACAAGGCCCAAAAGAATGTCTGAGAAGAAGCGAGTCTAGGCGCCGTCGTTTGTCTGCAAGCTGCCGCTGCGGACAACCCCAGCGGATGAGCACAAGCTTTCTATTCGGTTCGAAATGGCAAGGCAGATTTACAATGCCCTCTTGGGAGAGTCGCTCCGGCTACTGGCTCTCATGCGCAAGAGCCGGGACTGGCAGCGCGCAAGCTGCGAGCCGGATGCGGGGGGAA